>NZ_CEXWTU010000357.1:0-3156 GCF_982758155.1 Marinagarivorans sp.
AGGTAAGGATGTCGAGATCAAGCATTAGTGGATGAAATATTGTTTCCTCGTCCCTAAGGCATTGGTTTGATTAAAACCAATGCCTTTAGAAGGTTATTTATTACGCTCTTTCCTTTCTGCGGAAAGTACTAATGCTTTTTCTTGTTGCTCGGGAGTAAGAATGGCAAACACGCTGGCATGGAGTTCGGCGCGTTTCATGATGTTTTTTTCAGCCCTGGTGGCGTGTCTGGCGGCAATAGCGGCTACGGTTTCATAGTAGTCGGCGGCATTAGGGTTTAATTGCTGAATATGTACCCCCCGCTCGCGTTCTGGGCGGTTGGCTTTGGCGTCTTTGTGTAAGGCTTTAATCGCTTCAATTTGATCGTAAGATAGGTCGAGTGCTTTGGTCATGCGCCTGAAGTGTTTTGCCTTGTGCTTATGCTTACTATGTTCTTGCGCGGGGGCGCCTGTGGCCGGTATGTTACTGTTGATATCGGTGTCATTGCTAGGCTGTGCATAGGTATACGAGCCTAGACCTAAAGCTGAGGTGAACACGAGTGAAATCAATATTTTTTTCATCATTGTATCCTTTGAAATTATCGTTTTGAGCACGGTTTGTTGATGGCATGCGTATTGGTTGCTTAGCGCTGAGCTGCATGCCGAACTCAGTAGGGGGTTAGGGGCGTGCATGAAATAACTTCCCGTTTTTGAATTCCTTGGTGCACGCTTGCCTTCGTTAAAAATATTTGCAATAGCCGGCTATTACGCCATATTTTCGCCTCGCCAAGCGTGCACCCACAAAACCAAATTCCAGCAACTTATTTCGTGTACGCCCCTTAGTATGCCTAGGGCTTTTGCAAACTAGGGTTAAGGGAGTGTAAAGATGTGTAAATGTGGCGGTACTGGTGTTGGCTTAAGGTATTGTGTGGTGAGTGAAAACAGAGGTGGGCCCGATGAATAAACGCGTACTGTTAGTGGACGATGATGTGGCATTGTGTGAGCTGCTGACGGAATATTTGCAAACCGAAGGTTTTAGTGTGGCCAGTGTGAATACTGGGGGCGATGCTTTGGTGGAGCTTGGCAAGTGCGAACACGATGTTGTTGTGCTGGATATTATGATGCCAGGGATGAGCGGGCTGGAAGTGTTGCAGCGGGTACGTGCCGATAATGCCATCCCAATTATTATGTTGACGGGGCGCGGGGATGATATCGATCGTATTGTTGGTTTGGAGATGGGAGCTGATGATTATCTTGGTAAGCCGTGCAACCCGCGTGAGCTTGCCGCTCGATTGCGTGCGGTAACTCGTCGATCTCATTCACAAGGGCTGGCGTTAACCTCAGAAAAAACATCAGTGCTAACACTTAATAAAATAAGCCTTAATGCCCAGACGCTAGAGGCGACCTTTAATGGTTCTTTGGTTAATTTAACGGGGGCTGAATTTAATGTATTGCTGGCATTAATGAAATCGGCGGGCCAAACGTTGAGTAAAAAGAATCTCACGCGTGAAGCGCTACACCGTGAGTTCACGCAATACGATCGCAGCATTGATGTCCATGTCAGTCGAATTCGGCATAAATTAATAGACGGTGGCCTAGCGAGTGAAATCATTCGCTCTGTGCGCGGTGCGGGTTATCAAATGGTGCTAGCCGAGGGTGAAGCGTTGTTATGAAGGTGTTTGAGCTTTTTCGCTTTAATCGTATTTTTTGGAAATTATTTAGGGTTATTTGGCTGACACACCTAGTGATGATAGCGGTTGTGGCCTTTGTGATGGCGCATGGTAGTGCGCGTAGCAAGTCTGTACAAAATCATCAGGCGCAGGTTCGATTGTTGGCTGAGGTCATTATTGATGAGTACGAAACGAAGGGGCTGCTGCCGAATGGTAAGTCGAGACTTTTAGTGCAATTAAAGCGTCGCCATCGCATACCCCCCGATTTACAGGTCGATATTCAAGATCACAATGGAAGCTATATTTATAAAAGTCGTTGGCAGAAGGTTCGCAATAAAGGGCCCCGAGATAATAAGGCCAACAATAAAGCGTTAGAGCTCAGCCGCATGATACTGGATGGGGATTATCTTCATCACTATAAGGTGTTTTATTTACCCCATCGGCCGCCACGTTTTATTGTTCAGGCGATAACCAGTTTATTATCGTTACAGCTTGTTCTACTCCTCATTACATCCGCCGTCATTAGTGCCTTGATTAGCTGGCGTATTGTTAGGCCGCTGGAATATCTTGGGCGCTTTGGTCAGCAGTATGCGAAAGGGGTTCGAGATACAAATTCTGCAGTGGGTGCTATAGCTATGGATGCTGCTTTGCTTACACGTGGTGATGAAATTGGTGATTTGGCGCGCGATATGGCTAGCATGGTTGGGCTGGTTGATAAGGCCTTTTCTGTGCAAAGAAGTTTATTGCATGATGTATCTCACGAATTGCGCGCACCCTTAGCGCGCTTACAGGTGGCAGCCTCTTTAGTTGAGGCGCGCAATGGGGCTAGCCTTTATGTGGCTAAAATTCACGAAGAATGTGCCCGTTTAAATGCTTTAATTGATGAGGTGCTTGAACTTGCGCGCATGGATGGCGCAAGTCTTAAGTTAGAACCGATTGCTTTGTTGGATTGCGTCGAGGCTGTTGTGAGTAACGTGCGCTTTGAGTTTCCGCAGCGTCGCATTAAATGTGACTTTTCTCTGCTACCTCTTCCTGCGGATACTGTATTGATGCAGGCTAATAGCAGCGCGCTATCGCGCGCGCTAGAAAATATTATGCGCAACGCGTGTAAATATTCACCGGTCAATAAGCCCATTGATGTTTCCATCGAGCCATCAACTGATCGGGGTTGGATCATCGCGTGTCGTGATTATGGGGCTGGCATGCCGCCGCAAGAATTGGCGTTATTGAAGCAACCGTTTTATCGTGGCGGTGGTGTTATGCATGGTGAAGGTTTTGGTTTGGGCTTAAGCATTGCTGATAAGGCGATAAAGCAGCATGGCGGCGAACTACATTTAGAAAACCACCTTGAGGGTGGACTGCTAGTTCGAGTGATTCTGCGAGGCTAATATTGAAATTTATATTGAGATGGCGTGAATAGACGTGCACGCCCCTAAGGGGCGTGCATTAAATAATTTCCCGTTTTTGAACTCCTGGGTGCACGCTTGCCTTCGTTAAAAATATTTGCAAT
>NZ_CEXWTU010000358.1:0-1188 GCF_982758155.1 Marinagarivorans sp.
GTTTTCTGAGCAAGGCGCTCGAAGGGGCGCATGCCGGGGCATGTAACGCTTTGGGTAACGCAGTTGAGGAAGCAGGAGGCAAGTATTTTTGGATAAAGTATTTTTTCCTCAGCCCTTAAGTTCAAACGCCGCAAAAAGCGCGGCATTGTGGGTTTGACGCAAAGCGAGGTCAAGTGCTTCTTGCCTGAGTGGTGTTTTTTTATCCCATATCTTGCGGGTCGACATCAATCGACCAGCGTACTCGCTTACTGAGTGCATCCTTATCGATCTCGGTGACGAGCTGTTGTAAAAGCTGTGTACGCGTTTGGCGATGGCTAAACTGGAGCTGGAGCTGGTAGCGAAAGCGATCGTTGCGGCGCTCCATAAAGGCGGGTATCGGCCCTAGGTAGCTACAGTCTGGGCTAGGCGGTTGCAGTCGGCGTGCCATTTGCGCGACTTTGGTCAGCAGTGCTTTGGCGTTCTCGGCGCGTTTTGATTCGGCCCGTATTAACGCCATGTGATTAAACGGCGGCATGCGACTGCTTGCGCGTTCATTCAGCAGGTTTTTGGCGAAGTTGTGATAGCCCTCAGTCACTAGCTGAGTAAGCATGGGGTGGTCGGGACGATAGCTTTGAATAATGACGGTGCCGGGTTTCTCTGCGCGGCCTGCGCGGCCCGCTACTTGGATAATCTGTTGCCCCATGCGCTCTATACCGCGGAAATCGCCGCTTAATAACCCTTGATCGGTATCTACAATGACTACCAGCGTAACATTAGGAAAGTGGTGTCCTTTGGCGAGCATTTGCGTGCCCACTAATAAGCAGGGTTTGCCATCTAGTAGCTTTTCGGTGAGTTCTACCATCGCATTTTTTCGCTGCATGGAATCTTGATCTACCCGAATAACCGTATGCTGCTGGAACGCGGCCTGCAGTGTTTCTTCTGCGCGCTCGGTACCTTGGCCTAAAGCGCTGAGGGCCGGATTCATGCAGCTGGGGCATTGTGACGGAGGGTAAGCCATCGCGCCGCAATGGTGGCAATGGAGTTTGCGCGGGCTATTGTGAAGCGTCATTCGGGCGTCGCAATATTTACAGGCTGCAGACCAGCCGCAGCTCTGGCATAGCAGTGAAGGCGCAAACCCTCTGCGGTTGATAAAAACCAGCGCCTGCTCGCCGCGGGCCAGAGTCGCTGCAATAGCGTCCATACTGGCTT
>NZ_CEXWTU010000358.1:1198-3138 GCF_982758155.1 Marinagarivorans sp.
TTGTGCAATACCCGCATGTTGCGTTTGCTTACGCATATCCAGCAGTTGTAGTTCGGGGGTTGAAGCGTTGCCTGCACGCTGGGTGATACGTAGATGTTGGTAGCGCTGTTGCAATGCGTTATGGAGTGATTCAAGCGACGGTGTCGCCGAGCCTAGCAGCAGGGGAATATTATTTTTTTGCGCGCGTACAATGGCGAGATCGCGTGCAGAGTAGCGCAGGCCATCTTGTTGCTTAAACGAGAGGTCGTGCTCTTCATCCACAATAATAATGCCAAGCTTCGGCAGTGGTGCAAAAACAGCAAGGCGAGTACCTATAACAATGCGAGCTTGGCCGCTAAATGCAGCGTGCCAATTTTCGAGCCGTGCTCCTTTTGCGACGTTGGAGTGAAGCTGTGTAATAGGTACGGCAAAACGCTCTTCAAAACGTGCGACTGTTTGTGGGGTTAAGCCTATTTCGGGCACTAAAACCAACGCTTGTTGGCCTGCTTGCAAAACGCGCGCAATGGCTTGCAGGTATACCTCTGTTTTACCGCTACCGGTAATCCCTTCGAGTAGGTGGCAGCCAAATTTGTGGAACCTTATGGCGTCTAGTGCTTGCTGTTGTTCGGGGTTAAGTGCGCGCGGGGTTTCGTTAAGTACTTGCTGATCGTTAGGGGAGGCATTAGCTTCGGCTTGGAATGTTTCGGCCAAGCCTTTTCTTTGCAGCTGCTTAAGGGCACTTTTGTCGACATGATTGGCTGCTAGTGCTGTGTCGGCGAGTGGAGCCATTTTCAAAAGGGCGTCCCAGGCGGCTTGTTGTTTAGGGCTGCGTTTAAAGTTCTCGCTGTTAAGGCCTTTGCCTTCGGTGGTGAGCTGCCAGTAGGTGATTAGCGGTAACGCGCCATCGCTAGCACGCAATTTTTGCGGCAGGGCGGCCATCATGACTTCGCCTAGGGGGTGTTGGTAGTATTCAGCCGCAAACTGGCACAGGGTAAGAATATCGCCATGGATAAGGGGCTTGGCATCTAGCGCCCTGTGCGCGGGCTTGAGCTTTTCGATGGGGTAGTTAGCGGTGTGGCTCGTTGAGATGAGAATGCCCACTAAGGTCTGGCGGCCAAAGGGAACTTCAATCCGAATACCCGGCAGCAGTGCGCTCGCTTGCGCGGCTGAAAGGTCTGCCGGTGCAAGATACTCAAAGTGGCGAAAGAGTGGGGTGGGCAGGGCGAGTGTTAAAATAGTCGGGCGGTCAGCATTCATAGGTAGTGCTAAGTGGCATTAACAGGTATTGGTCGGTGAATAGGCGGTGGCAAGTATGACATCCATACCGCTTTGCTGCTATTTCTAGGGCGAAGGTTTAGGTTATAGGGCAGCTGTGCGCTTATGCACTAAATTACTTTGCTAGCGGTTTTTTAATCTGATAATATGCGCGCTCGTTTTTCCGCCCAACTCACTTATTGTGCGGTGCTTAGCGGTAACCTTGGCGACTTTAGCTAAGGCAGACTGAGTGGCGGCACATTTAATATAGAGGCAATACCATGCAAGCAGATATCCAACCTAAATACGGCGCTATGAAAGCAACTTGTAGCTGTGGCAACGTGATTGAAACACGCTCTACTTACATTAAAGATTTAACTTTAGATGTATGTTCTGAGTGTCACCCTTTTTACACCGGTAAGCAGAAAAATGCTGACACTGGTGGTCGTATTGATCGCTTCAAGAAGCGTTTTGGTGGTCGTCGCGCAAGCTAATTTTGCCCCGACTCTAAAACCAAAAAGCCGGCATTGCCGGCTTTTTTTATGTCTGAAGAAATTGAAAAGCTTCAAATTCTATCAGTGCTTAATAAAGAGCGTGAAGCATGATTATTGCTTCACGCCTTAGGGGCGAGGTAATAATAGTTTATCCAATCAGGCGAAGAGATCGGCTTTCTTATCGAGGCGCTTAAAGGGGCGCATGCCGGGGCC
>NZ_CEXWTU010000359.1:0-3109 GCF_982758155.1 Marinagarivorans sp.
TGTTGTTCTATAGGTGAATTATTGATAGCCTGCAGTCATAAGACTGCGATTCTAAGGCCCTATCTGAACAATGTTACTTGGTCTGATAAAAAGACGGGCAGTTTTGACCGTATTTTAGAGTGAGTGTCCCTTTTGGTTTTCGGAATATGTCTTATAGAGTACTTACATCACATAAGTAGAGCAGAAATCGAAAAAGAAAAATTTATGGTCGTTATTAGTTGGTCCGATCGATTGGCTTTATAGACAAGGGATATGCTATGCATTACAAACTACCACTTATTATTGTATTCATGATTTTCGCTAGTTCATGCACCAATATTAAAAAGAACGGCGAAAAAGTAGAGATTTTACAGGCGCCGCAAGAAACCCAATTTGAACCGGAGTATAAATTGGTTGCTGATAGTGGTTTTGCAGTACCGGCTTTAGCAAAATGTAATACGGACTTGCGTTACCTCAATCAAGTTGTGGGTTGGCAAGTGGCATGGCCTCGACGTTGGCAGGGTGTGGTTGCTCGTGGTGCACCAGCTGCTGCTACAGGTATTCAGGAGTGGATCGTTGCGCCCAAAGCAATTGCGGCCAGTATTGGTCAGTTGCGTTTAGGTATCTCACGCAATCAAACTGCACCGAGACCGGTGGTGATTCGTGTGCACCAGCAAGTGCGTGATCTATTAGTGATGCTTAAGCAAAGTCATTCAAAATATCTTTTTACTGATACAAGTAACTCAGCGGCGAATGAATGGAATAATTTAGTTCAGCATGAAGTCGTGCCTGCCGTATCTTCATTTGAACAGTTTCTTCGCAGCGAGTATTTACCGGCAAGCCAGCAGTCTTCTGGGTTATACATACTGAAAGGGGGAGCCGAGTGCTTTGCCAATGCCATTGCATGGTGGACAAGCTTAAGCCCAGAGTTAAAAGATGTTGATCGAATTGGGTGGTTATACCTTAATGATTCAATGGCAGAGCTCTTGGCTACTGGGCAGCGAAGTGATACTGCTGAAGGTATGCTAGCGCAACTGCGCGAAAAAATGGCGAATGACCAAACAACGACACATGAATTAATAGCGGTTTCTAAAAGTGCACTGGTTCGAGCGGAGGAAAGCTTGCCGCATGTTTTTTCACAAAAGGTGCTTCAACCTATAGTTGTCGAAGAAATGCCAAGGTATATGCAAGGCTCTGCTCCCGCGGGATATTATGGCGGTGCAGAGGGAAACACACCTGCGCGGTATATTATCAATACGTCTAGGCCTAATGAGCGGCGTTTAATGGCTGAGGTTATCGCATTTCACGAGGGCATTCCGGGCCATCATTTATGGAATGCTTACCCCAGAGGCAAACCAATCGAGTTTAATAATTCTGGCTTAAGTGAAGGTTGGGCGATTTATGCAGAATATCTTGCAGATGAAATGGGCTTGTATGGTTCCATTCTAGATCGGCAGGGGATGATCGCCAAGCATCTCTGGGCGGCTAGTCGCTTAATTGTTGAGCCTGGCCTGCATTTACATGGTTGGTCAAGAGAAAAGGCAATTCGCTTTATGTTAAACAATACGGTGATGTCCCGCACCGAGATTGAAATTGAAGTGGATCGATACATTGCAATGCCTGGTCAATCATTAAGTTATATTCTGGGAGCAAACTTTATTTTAACCGAGCGCCGACGCGCTCAAAAGATTCTAGGAAGTCGCTTTGAACTTGCCGAATTTCACGATGTTATTTTATTAGGTGGAGGCCGGCCATTGCCCCAAGTTCGCGATGAGATTGGGGCTTGGCTTGACTTTAAAAAAAGCGAATTGCTGGGCGATAGTATTAAGATGTAGCTCTCCACTGCAGTAAATCCAATAAAAACATGGGATACTCACGCAAAATTTTCTGCTGTTATTGATCGCGTCTAAGCGCTATGTGTTCATAGGTCAAAGCAGTATACGAGCATGACAAAAGAGAGAGAAGCGCTGATATCTCTGGGCTTAATACCCATTAACACTATGAGCGACAGTGTTAGGCGAGCATTAAATCTAACAGCCGACTGTGGTAAAAATAGCTCTGTAGCAACATTGGGGTATGGGAGGCTTACCTTCCCACAAATATATATTTAGGGCATCTCTTGAAATGTACTTTTTCCGCGATAGCGGCGTCACCGTTTTTTGCTCCTGCAAAAAAATCACTATTTTTAGAGGTGCCCTTTAGTCGTGTCAAGACAGGCAGCATGGTTCTGGCTATTTGAAGGTCAGAGAGGTGAATAATATTAATGACTTCACCAATACCACCTCAACAATGGCAGATGCCTATCGCGTGGTGGCCTTGAATGGTTTGAATCGACTCAAGCGGCAATAGTCGTTAGGTTAGCATGTTATTACCTGAGGCCCTTAGCGGGCCTTTTTTGTATGTGTTGTAGTGATGTAGCACGATGTGACTTTATTCATGCTTAAAAGCAGTGGTGGATCACAAATTTAGTTGCACTGGTGAGTGATCTTTTGAGTTCAGTTGTCGTACAGGCTGAATAAAGCACACTGGTTTCATGACAAATTCGCGGGTAATGCTGCGAAAGTTGTCGCACTAATACAGATGACAAGGTAATGATTATGAAATATTTGGCGGCATTATTATTGGCGGTATCAAGTTCGGCATTTAGCTTAGAGGAGGGCGGTACTATGCCTGAATTTGCGCTGACCAATGTCGACGGCTCTGCGACAACGTCTTCGGCTGAAGTCTCTAGGAGTAAGCTGACGTATGTTGATTTCTGGGCAACGTGGTGCGGCCCGTGCAAGCAATCTTTTCCGTTTATGAATGAGCTGGTTGAAAAATATGGTGATAAAGGTTTAACCGTAACGGCAATTAGTTTGGATGAAGAGACTAGCGAAGTGGCCGTATTCTTGAAATCGATGCCTGCAAGCTTCGGCGTGTTTTATGGTGATTCTGATGAGATTGGTGAAAAGGTACAGCCGCCGGGTATGCCTTCTTCTGTGCTTATTGATGAGAGCGGAAACATTGTAGCGTTGCACGTTGGCTATAACGATAAAATTGCAGCCAAAGTTGAAGCCGAGATTCAAGCCTTATTGAAGTAAGGGACGAGGCAATAATAGTTTATCCAATTAGGCGAAGAGATCGGCTTTCT
>NZ_CEXWTU010000360.1:0-214 GCF_982758155.1 Marinagarivorans sp.
AGCAGAGTATCTCCTGCGATGTTACAATAACGAACACCTGTGATACCCATCTCCGCATTTAAACGGTCAGCAATTATTCCCGCGTCCTTACCACTGAACACGGTTGTGACGTACTCCTCTTTGTGAAGGGTGTTGATCTTGTAAACCTTTAAAGCTCTGCTGGCGATCATCTTAAAATACCTCCGCTAGGTCTGCTGCGTCCATGATTGTGTTA
>NZ_CEXWTU010000360.1:224-3095 GCF_982758155.1 Marinagarivorans sp.
AGTATTGTGCGTGATAGCTTGGATCATGCGATGTTTCCACCCCACTGTTATCTTATTCACCCACCCTGCATCTGCTTTGGTGGTTAGTGTAACAGTCTCACCGTAGCGATCTACTGCCACAAACTTCCAGCGGGGGTTGCCTGCCTTGCTGTTGTGTAGCTTACGCTGTGATAGAATGAAGTAGCGTTCATACATGATAGTTTACCCCTCTGCTTCTACTGTGTAAGGGACTTGTGTGTGTAGAGTGTAGCGAACATAGCGTTGCCCAGTGACAGGGTGTGCTTTCTTGTTGGATACAATGTCGTAACCTAGGTCCCGCAACTCTTGGATGCGCTTAGTCAGGCTGCTGATGCTGTATTCAATCATTGCCTCCCGTACTGTTAGGCCAGTGGTTGCACGTAGGTGCTTCAGGATTAGTGTGTGTTGTGTGTTTTTCATTATGCGTACTCTCTTTTGTTAAACTCGCAGATTGCTTTAGCAAAGCCTCTTGGCGTTGCTGATCGTATGTCTTTGGTGCGCTGTGACTTGCCGCCCAGCTTCTTGTGTTGTGTGCTGTAGCCTGTTGGCTTGCAGGTGGGTATCTTTGTGGGCATTACAAACCCGCCACCTGTCCATAGGCACGTTTTCTTTGTGTATGCGTCACGGTCTGCAATGTACTCAGGCCAGCGTGGGTGCACAGCCTCATGGTCGTCCAAATACTCCCCGTATTCGTATGGGTGAAACCTGAAGTCAGGTTTACGCCACTGCGTAGCCAAGACACTGACAGGGTTCTCGATAAGGTAGGGGACGCCTAAGTCCTCAAAGAAGTCCGCACACATTACCGCGTAGTTGACCGCCTTGGTCTGGAAGTCAGGGTCTCGTTTTGCCTTAGATTTGAAATGGGCAGCCCCCGATATTGCAAGGTCAGTGCATACAGGGAAGGCCAAACCAAACACAGTCAGATCGCCGTTGTCGCCAAACTCTTCAATCAGATCATGATAGGTCGCCTGTTTGTGTAGGTCTGCGTGACGGTACGTGATACCACCCTCTTTGCGTCCCTCCACAGGGTGTTGGATGTCGAAGGCGTAACAGGTGTAACCCGCTTCAGCCCAAGGTTTCAGAGCCTCGCCCGTGAAGTCGTATAGTGATAATACAATGCCCTTGCTCATGTTACTTTCCTTTAGGTTTAGGTATGGGTTGATCTGACCAGTCGTCGCACGGGTCATCCTCTTTTCCCTTGGTCATACTAACTCGCCCAGTCCAATCAGGAGAACCCCGATTGTGTAGAGAGCAGCAGCCACAAACAGCATGGCCGCGGTATCATAGATAAACCAGCGGATTGATTGATTGCGATGCTTACGCAGACGTTCTTTGCGTTTAAGTGTCATGTTGTAGCTCCCTTGGGAAACTGTTTAACATGTCGTCAAACGTCCACTCCTCAAAAGGTTTATTCAGTCTCGCTTCTTTTACTTTACCTTGTACAGCTTTCAAAGTGTGCATCATAAACTTTTCTCCTGCGAGAAGATTTTCCTTTTTCAGTCTAGCCGAAAAGTCCTGTACGTCACTCCAATAAGTATCGTCTCCACTTTGATTGTTCATAGTGTCACCTCTAAATATCTGGCTACAGTGTTTTGCACCTCATCAAGTATGCTATTGAACACTTCTTGCGCCTCATCTGTATAGGACACATTACCACCATCATCACTCTCATATTGATGTCCAGTATAAACTCTATCCAGTACCATGTTTGCAATCTCACACGTCATAGCTATGTATTCTGGTTTTGTCATAGTTTTATCCCATCCTCTCTCATTAGTTCTAGCACCTCAAGTGCTGCCATAAGTTCATTCATATCGTGGTTGCCGTTCACAGCCTCTTGAATAGCACAATGAACAAACTCTAATCCGTGTTTAACTATCTCTTTCTTTTGTTCATCATTCATCTTCGTCACCTCCCTTTTGTTGTTCCCATAGGGTGTTGAGACTAATCCACGGGAACATTCTTGTTTCACCCTTGTGCACCCCTGTCATAACGATGCATTCCATCTTGGCACCAATAGGGCCTTGCCCCATATCACACTCGAATTGAGTTTCCTCACGGTTGATAGTGGACCAGAAATACAGGCGGTTATCTTCTACGTATTGAGTAACGTCCATGATAGTATTCTCCCTATTAGATGTTGTGAACACGCTTCCAAGTGGTCCAAGTGATTGCCTGTAGAACATGAGGCTTTACCTTCACACGCTTAGCGGCGGTAACATAAGCGGCCTGCAATTCACGGTATTGGCGCTTACCCATGTTGGTTTTGTCACTGGTTAAACCTTCACGTTGTCCCCGTGCAATGTTCAAGGCATGGCCGTCAATTGTCACTTCGTCTAGTCCTCTAATGTTAGAGTAGAAAGAGCGGATTTTCTGACCGTTCAACCGTGTTAGAATGTCCTCATCATCTAACAAGTCGTCCTGTAGAATAGACCACGCCTTTTGTTTCATCGTGTTATAACATGAAACCTTGAAGTCGTCTAAACCATCGCCATTCTGCCATGCACCGCACATTGTGTCAGTGTCTTTGCAGTTACGTTCCCAACGATTATTAGGAGATAGCGCGGCCATGACACCGATAACAGTGTTCACTGGCAGTTTGTGCTTGTCGGCTATATCAAAGGCCATACGTTCGGCACGTGCATACCATTCAACACCGTTGATAGTGTCATCATTGGAAGCTTGGCGGTATAGTTTTAGGATGTTGCGTACGTATTGTGTCATGGTATTTTCCTCATTAGGTTAAGATATTGATGCACCAACTTCATCCCCATGCGCTTAGCGGCTTACAGGTGTCGGTGCACTTATATATTAACTACCATTATCGGGCTAACCCTAGGCTTGTGAGTGCTT
>NZ_CEXWTU010000361.1:0-3047 GCF_982758155.1 Marinagarivorans sp.
TGCCGCGTATCGAAAAGGACTTTCATCACTGTATTGGTCGCGGCGATGCTATAAAACCCTGCGCCGAAAAGCTAGAGCAATGTTGGGTGAAGGGCCTTGGCGCTGCACGCCGATTATTTGGCTGTTAGTCTATTATTTCGCCTGCTAAAACTGATATCATACCCTCTTATTAGGTAGGCAGCCTCAGTCGCTACGCTGATTGTAATAAGTTTGCGGCAATTTTTTCTTCAAAACACGCTCCTGTTAAAGGTCTTCATTTATTTTACGATAGTTTATGTAAATTTTCAGTAGGAATAATGGGTATGGATGTCCTGTGAGCTCTGTTAGCTTAAGCGAAGCGTTTGAAGCGAGAATAAATTTTTAGTGCAATAAAGGGATTTTTATTAAATTCGCCTTCAATCAGGACTACAAGTGCCTTTTAAGAGAGTTAATGTAATGAGTAAATCTAGGAGAGTTAAATGACACAGGTTTTAATCGGCATATTCGTTGTCACAATTTTATCACTTGTGGGCTGCACAACAGTTCCTCAAGCATCTATTGAAAGTACAGTTGGCATTCAAGTGAAAGCGACAGATGGCGCTATTGTCGCAGAGACATTGACTAATAGTGGGCGCATTACGGGCCCACTTGAGGCGTGGGATGAACTAGTTTTATGGCGTATCGAAAAAGAGGGTGAGACGCTTAAAGATGAAGAAAAAACATTTAAAGTTAAGGCATTAACGCGCAGTTCGGAGGCTCAACAATATATGGGGGTAGTGCCAGCAGGCCACTATAAAGTTGGGCTGCTATGGGCTTTTAAGCAGCAGGGCGACACTAGTTATTGGGCTAAAGCAATTGTACCGACAGCAATCGGCTCCTTTGAGGTTAAAGCTGGCCAAGTAACAGATTTGGGGAAAATCATTTATCACCCCTTTCAATCTCGCTCATTACAATCTACAACTCTTCCAGATTATGCTATCACACGCATCGATAATAAAGATTTATTACCTCGATTAAAAAGCGAGTATACAGATGCGTTTAAACGCTATGGGTTTACAGATGCAATTTCTAATACATGGATAAATGATGATTCCTCTGAGCAGAGAAAATTGACTTATGAAAAAATTGTCGAATCAGCTTCTGCAAAAAAAATACATCGCATAGGTGATGCCCTTTTATTAACTGGGCGCTTAGGTTTGTCAAAATCAGTAAATACTTGGCAGGCTAACGTAACGCAGGAAGTAGTACACGACTTAATCGAACTGAATGACTCTACATTAGTCGTTGGCGGCGAAATGGGTTCTCTCACACTGCTGGATCATCAGGGTAAATTATTAAAAACATTAGATGCTCTTCAACCACTTGATCATGTATATGATTTACACAAAATCAATGATGATCAATTTTATTTGGCGATACTAAAAAATAGAGTATTTAAGTTTTATATCTACACTGTATCAACAGGCACACTCGATAATATTGGTAAACATGAACGGAAAGATTCATTTTTTATGAATACTGTTACCAACCCAATTGTCTTAGTTGATGAGCGTGCATTACGTTTGTATGTTGACGCCAAGCAGCATACTTATGACTTCAAAAAGAAGGTGTGGACCAAAGAAAAATTTGCAAACTTGGCTCGCTTAGATGAGCAGGGCAATGGATTAATCATCGCGGCGCCTTCCAATGCTTGGAGTGGATACGGTAAGCCTTTATACAGTAATGATAGCGGTAAGACTTGGAAGGCTTATGCTAAGCCGATTTATTACCGCATTTATCGAGCTAAAAATGGAGTAACGTTACGCACGGACAAGTCATCGACATTTAACTTTTGGACGGGGGTACGCTCTGATGCGGAAACAGTACCTGTTATGAAAAGCACTGACAATGGCATCAAATGGGTGAAAGTTGGGGATTTGCCGATCGCATGTAAAGAGCTATCGCCTAGCGCATCCACAGATCAGCAAGTGCTAGCACTTTGTGAGGATGGACGGGTTATGGCCTCTGCCGATATGGGCGTGATGTGGGAAGAGCTTAGCCCTGCTACCACACGACCTTTTGATGAGTTTCCAACAGAATTGAAAGTGAAGTACCAATAATAAAAATGGGCTTTAAAGCCCATTTTTTATGTCTAATCTGTAATTAAAATCGAAATGCGATAGTGGCTGTAATAGTTTTTGCACTATAGCTTTCATCCTGAAAGAGTGGGTCATCAACATCCGGCATAACAATATATTCCAATTCGTAGCTATATTGACCCTTCCCATAACCACCACCTATGCCATAGGCTAAGCCAATGTCAGAATTTTTTTCTTCTGTGTAATCGTCAGCGGAATAACTAAATTGCGAGCTTGCCAACCCTATACGTCCCTTTGCGTAGAGATTACCGCTAGTTTTTGCATTAAAAAATAAACCATAGGACGAGTATTCAGCGTCTACTGTTGTACCTAACAAGTCAGAAATAAATTCATCTTTTTTTCCTGCTACAGGAACAATGAGCAGCAACTCACTATTAAAGTTTTCCGAAAACTGGTAACCAAATGATACGCCTGCAGTGATGAATTTAAAGTTCTGCGCGCCCGTATTGGAGCCCACAGACGTACTACCTAGATTTAAGCCCATAAACCAATGAGCATAAAAATCGTCGGCTAAATTATCTTGCGCAATGGCATGACCTGAAAATAGTAGAGCGCTAGCAAGTGCTGTAGTATTCCAAAATTTATTCACGGAAACATTCCTTTAAATAGGTTTAAAATTGTATATTATGAGATGCCTTCACTTACTCGACCACCTCGATAGCCAGTAATAATATCACTCTTACGGGAACACTGGCACTAACTTTATGCTTTCAGGTGGCCCACGAGAAGCTTCACACCGCTAATTTGGGACGCTAATCCTAATCCTGGAATCCATAATTCGACGCTCGATCTGGCATTAAAAGGGAGTTTTGCCATACCTTAATAAGAGCTGTTTGTTGGATGGGAAAAAATAGGAAAAGGAAAAAATAGGACACCCAAAACCCGATAAACGGTAGCGCAAAAACCTCAGCAATTGGCTATACCTAAGTG
>NZ_CEXWTU010000362.1:0-3025 GCF_982758155.1 Marinagarivorans sp.
GGGCGCAATCATAGTGTCACTAAAAAAAATAGAAATGCGACATATTGTCGCAGGTAGTCATTGTTCTATCTGCTGAGAAAACATATTACTCAAGGTACGCCATTCGCTTTCACCCGTAATACCAGCAAACACCAGGTTTATACCTATGTGATAACTTCAACAGATCCCAAACTCATGTCATCCATCGCTCGGCAGATAATACAAACACCCACCGTAGAACCTCTCCAGACAATAAGTGGCATCTACGCGGTTTAATGACTTTAATTACCGGGGTTAATCCACCCCGCAACTGGATCAAGTAATCGACCAAATTACAGAAATAGAAGGCACCGAAAAAAACCATAATGAATATTGTTTTAGCGAGTAAGTTTCAACGCTAAATCCAGATCTTTTATACTGGAATATACTGTTGCCATACCCGCCTGCATAATGAGTGGGTCGGTAAAAGGAAAACTCGCTAATATTGTTATCGAGCATACGTCTTGCTTTAGATAGACAGCGGAAAGGATTACATCACCTCTCGGAACTCCTTTCTAAATTAATAAATTAAAAATCTCCTAGAAATGACAAAATGAGTTGGCACTATACAGAAATATTCTATTTCCACAGAAGATAGTTATGAGATCACTATATGTAAGTTTTATTGCAAGCATTTTACTTGTCGGACCAGTAATTGCTTTTAATGGCGAATATGTTGGAAAAAATAAATAAAGCGGGATCTTACCTTAACGACCCTAAACTTAACCTCCCCCAGATTAATGAATACATTAATTTAGCAACAATGTCGCTAAAAGAGTATTCCGATGAATAGCAAAAGAAAACTCTATAAAACCTATACCCCTGAGTTCAAAATGGAGGCCGTTCAACTGATGGACGAGTCCGGCAGACCACCTGCTGAAATAGCCATGGAGCTCTGTATTCACCGCAATCTGCTCTGCAAATGGAAAGAGCAATTAACTCAAAAAGGCAATGGTACTTTGCCAGAAACCTCAAGTGAAGTGCCTTTTTATACGCGATAAGCGTCGCTACCATCGTGCTCAAAGGCTCTGTTAGGTATTGTCTGTTTCTAGCAATGGTACTATGACTGTTTTGGTCGCCCAGAGAGCCAGCGCGCTAAAGGCAATCGTCTATTGTCCACCAAGAGACACTACTTTCATAATGCTAGTCACGGCACCTATGGTTCACCACGAATACATCAAAATTAACTGTCATCTAGCGAGACTGCCGGTGTCAATCGTGTGGCAAAATTGATGAGGAAACAAGATGTTCCATTACGCATGCTTAAGAAGTTTTTCATTACGACAAACTCAAAGAATACGATGACACCTGCGCCGGATCATCAACAGCATCGCTTTAACATCACACACCGAGACAAACCTTGGGTATCTGATACCACCTTTATAGCTACACGGTAGGGTTGGCTTTATTTAGCCGTGGGTGGACAATGAGTGATAAGAACAACCGTAAACTGGTCTCTGACACCTTGACGATGGCCGTTTGGCGGCAAGACCACCCGAAGGATGTCATTATTCACTCTGATCAAGGTAGCACGTATACTTCTCGTGGTTACCCGCAGTTGCTACACAAGGGTGTGTAGTATGAGTCGAAAGGGGGAGTGTTTGGATAACGCTGTAGCTGAAAGATTTTTTAGTACGCTAAAAACAGAATAGGTTGACCATAAAGATTATCGTACTCAACAACAGACCAAACAAAGTCTATTTGAATTCATCGGGGTGTTTACAATCAACGGCGACGGCATTCTTACCTGGGCTATCTCATCTCGGTGAAGTACGAAAGGCTGAATATCTCTCAATAAATCACTCCGTTATTTTGGGGGAATCTCAGTGACATTTTAGGGAAATTATTATTTCTATTTGTCACCGACAACTTTAATTATAACCTTAGTTTAAATTGGTTTAATGTTAGTTCAACGACCTTTATTAGCCATCCATTATTTGGTGCTTAAGCTTCTTAGATGCAGAAAAGTTTTCGATGTTGTTAACTTCAAATACAAATAGGTGGACAAATCTAAAACCATACTAACGGTGTAACTTGCCTCTATACAATAAATCATAGTTGAAAAAGCACTTCCCACTAGGAGAGCTTACACTTTTCTAGCTCTGTACTGTAGAGTTATAAGTCCGCACAATGTATGTAAAGTTAAATTTCTGAAAGCTAAGCCCAAACAATACCAAAATATAGCTCCTTGAAAAACTGAAGCCAATAAAATTGGACGTTGAAAACATGAAAATTGAACCAAATTTTTTTGAAGCATGCCGAAATGGCTCTGTAAAAGATGTGTTATCTTTACTACCTATGATTGAGCACATTGATGTAAAAAATGAATGGTCAAGGACAGGGTTAGCTATAGCCGTTAGAAATGAAAATTTTGAAATCTCGAAAATATTATTTAAAAATGGTGCCAACGTTAATGCCACGAATCGAAATGGAACCACTATTTTTATGTATGCAAAGACCCCTGTTTTAAAAACAAAAAATACTGCGATTTTAAGTTGGCTATTAAATTCTGGCGCCAACATTAATGCTTGTGATAATTGGGGGCTAACTGTTCTGGATTATGTTGAAAGGGAAGGAAATATTTCAATACAATTATGGATGAAAGGTAACGGTGCTAAATTTTCCCGCGAGTTTTGATTTAAGATCACTTATATTTTTTTACGTATTAACAATACATATAACAAAGCAACTAACTACACCACAGGCCTCTCATATATCTGGACCTGCCTATTCTCCTTCTACCTGAACCCGCTATCCTGATATTGTTACTTTTATTTAAAAGTAACATACAAGAAGAAAGGACTCGGCGACAACCAATAGTTAATATTATTGTCTATCACTGACCCTAACTATCAAACCACCCCATCATCCCTTAACTTCTGCTGGGCTTCTTGATCCAATCCCAACAAATCCCTCAACACTTCATCATTATGGCTACCCACCTCAGGTCCGGGCCACTGCGTCTCTCCCGGAGTGTCACTGAGTTTTGGAATCATTCCGGGAATTT
>NZ_CEXWTU010000363.1:0-2997 GCF_982758155.1 Marinagarivorans sp.
AAGGATGTCGAGATCGAGCATTAGTGGATGAAATATTGTTTCCTCGTCCCTTAGCCCAGTTCACACTATCTTTTTGAGTTTGAAAATAAAATTCAGGATTGTTGGCTATACGAGTTGTTGGTGAGGTATTTATTTCAACACTTAATTCGCGGAATATCTGACCATATTGAAAGGTATTTTGGGCTTAAGTGTGTCTGTTTCATAGCGTGTTTTTTTACGGTACCTTGAGCCGCAAGGCATACGGTTGCTTTTCCAAATTTATGATTAATGGTATCCATCGTTTTCATCAATGCATTGACCTGTTCATTATCACCCGCCCAAAAATCACTTTGACAGGCGCCTACGGGTGATATCTCTTTAAGTTCGATGCCGGCTTTGGCGTAGAGGTACCCAGGGCGATACATTTTATCAAGCAGCATTTTTGCGGTGCTAGTAATAGTAGGTGTATACGCGGTAGGGCAGGGTAAGCGGGTTGATTCAATCGCTGTTCGGCGTTGCTCTGCATGCCGACTGGTCATAATAAAAACATTGATGGCGCGGCTTACGCTGCGCTGTTTTCGTAGCTTTTCGCAGGCCCGCGCTGCGAACTCGCTCAGGGCTTGTTCTAAGTTTTCACGGCTTTCTATTTTTACACCAAAACTGCGACTGCATACAATGGACTGCCTTTCAGGTTGTGTGGCTTGAAAGGGAATGCACATCTCCCCGTTTAATTCTTTAACCGTTTGCACTAGCGGTAAGTGACCTAGCTTTTTTGCTAGGCCCAGTGGTAGCCGTCGCAATGCGCCCGCGTGTGTAATGCCTTGCTGCTGTAAGGTTTCCGCTAGGCGCCGGCCCACGCCCCAGACTTCACTGACGGGCGTTCTTTTGGCAAGCCAATCAATTTGATGATCGTTTTCAAGAATGCAAACGCCGTTTATCGATGGGATTTTTTTGGTGGCAAATTGTCCCAGTTTTGCCAGTGTTTTTGTTGCACCCACAGATACGCCCATATTAATGCGCTGTTGCTTCCAAATGATTGATCGCAAGTGATGCCCAAAACCTTTTAATTGATGAATTGGAATGCCGCTTAAATCGCAGAAGCATTCATCAATGGAGTACACCTCCGCGTAAGGGACAAGCGCCCGAATAGTCTCCATAATCCGTCGGGATATCTCGCCGTAAAGCGCATAATTACTTGAAAACACATGGGCGTTGGATTGCTCTGCAATAGTACGTTGCTGGAAATAGGGAGCAAATTTTTGTAAACCGATGGATTTGGCTTCTTCATTTAGCGCGACAATACAGCCATCATTATTGCTCAGTACCGCAATGGGCTTCTCGCGAATAGCTGGACGAAAAACACCTTCACAACTGGCATAAAAAGCACGCTGGTCGCATAGCGCAATCATTGTTTTCTGAGATGATGGATAGCGTGAATAACAACCCCTTCAATAATAAGATCTGCATGTTCTGTATCAATATGGATCGGCGGGTATTCGTTGTTGGCACTTAACAATTGATGCTGTGTTGTGTCCAGTATCTTGCAGGTTAGCTGGCCATCGACAGCCGCAACTACGATGTCTTTGTTTTTGGGTGTAATCGAGCGATCAACAATCAATAGATCACCATCCATAATGCCGACCCCAGACATCGAATCCCCTTCGGCGCGAGCAAAAAAAGTGGCCGCTGGATGGCGTATAAGATGTTGAATTAAATCGAGCGGAGCATCCAAGTGGTCATCAGCAGGGCTCGGGAAGCCACAGCGCAGGCGAGTTGAGGCCAGCGGGAGTGTAAAGCTGGGCTCGATTGCATGGATGTTGAGTTTCTGAATAATCATAAGGTAATGGCAAATAGAATGCTGTTTATTTATACAGTCAATGATAGTTCATTTTATTCGAGAATGATAAGGGATATCCGATTATTTACCCTTTTTAGGGTGGAATAATTGGCGATTTTGGTGTTCTGATAGCGGCTGCAGCGACACTCCTGCCCCGATCGTCGCTTTAGCATTTTGCGGCAGCCCAGAGATTAATGCGACGGCTTGAAGCTGTGTGGGGCGTGCAATCTCACCGTGATCAAATTCGACTGAAAAGCGGCGAAATATCTTAATATTCCGTTTGATTGAATATTAAGATATTTTGGTGGGAAAACTATATGAATCAGATGGTTAAGGTATTAATTTGTTGCGTGGATATTGTAATATTCGGGCTTGGTGTGACGGTGTATTTTTGGGTTTGGATGAGGTAGTATTCGCTGCAAGCTACGAGTGGCGGGGACTAGCCTGTTTTCTCGTGAAAATGTCAGCCGGGAAAAGCGTCTGACGGATATATAAGTGTTAGGTTTACATCATGAAAATTCTAGTTCATATATTAATGACAGTATCTGTTTCCGTGATATCTATTTATATATACGATAAAAAGTTTGTAAGAACTTACACGGATTATAATATGCTTTCCGTTAGTGACAGTTTAGATCGAACTAGGATTCAATTCGGCGAGTTCGCATCGCATGAAGTCAAAAAATATGGCTTTGGAGTTTTTGATAGGGATGGTAACCAACGTCTATTCTATGGGGTTGCCACTAATCAAGATACTGGTCTAGAGGAGCCTCAGTTTGTCATGTATGACAGCAATGGGAGTCCGGTTTCAATGCTTATCAACCAAGATAGTACGGTTATGTTTAGTGTTGGCCCACTAATGAAAGAAAAGAGTGTCCTTATAACATCAGATGATACGTGGGGTGCACTAACTGTCCATGGTGAATACGCTGATGGAAATACCAATGAGATCGTATTAATTGCTGGGGAGCGCCCATCACTAGTGCTATTTGGTGGTGAAAACCTTACCGCACTTCATACTAAAGAAAACGAAAAGTCTATCGTTATTGTCAGAGACAAGGAGCGAGTATGGACCTCACCAAAGTAAACCTAACGAACAAGGATAGATTGCGCGAAGCCGCAATCTTATCCAGTTGTTGGACAAGCCCGGCATCGAAGGGGTCTTATTTAGTAGAAAGATA
>NZ_CEXWTU010000364.1:0-1167 GCF_982758155.1 Marinagarivorans sp.
AAAATTGTTGGCAGAAGTGTAATACATATTGGAATCTAAAATTACTTATCAAAATTGCTTTTTATGCTTGTACTCAATTGTTTCTTTGCATCGATAGCTTCCGATAGGTAGAAGGTACTATTCATGAAGTACCCAATACTGGTTGCTTGTGTTTGTTTTAGTAGAGTTTTAGGGCCCACTTGCCATTCGAATCCACGTTGTGTCGCGGATGTATCTGGCTAGCAGCAGTAGAAGACATTTTGTTTTTACGTCCGCCTCTGTTCTGGTTGTTTATGGGACTGCAGTACTTGGTATCCTGACTCAGTCTTGTAAATCGCCCAGCAGGCGCAGTTGTATTGGAAAATGAGTTTTCGTTCGGTCAGTGTTTTTGTTCGTCTCTCCGTTTACCGCAGGGTTGGTAACCACTGCGATGAGTTTGGAGCCACAATATTTGCCGAATTCTACTTAAAAAATCGCTTTAAAGTGGAGAATTGGTGACGACCGGGTCACGTGAGGAGCGCTCTTCAGCACGCCACTAGTGTCCATGGTCTTCAATTAATTCTCTTTTGTTCATCCTTTAAATAGATTTTGTAGACTACAAGTCAGTCGCTGGGAGAGACTTCCGAAGTCCTTGCATAAGCATGGGACCTGTCTTTCAATCTCCGCGATTCGTTGTAACGTTCTTTTTCCAATTTTAGTCACGGTTCCTGCCTCGTGTACGTGTGTACTGGTCAGGCAGAGACGGTGCATGTTTTCTTCATTTCTCTTGTCAAAGTCCTTTTGTTCGAAAAAGACTTCAACAAATTGGACTCATCTTACCCTTCCAAGACAGTCTTGGAAGGACTAGAAAGGTCCTTACATCTCTCAAGGCAATTTGGGACAGGGATGCACGCTTATCATAAGCGAGATCCTTTGTCTTTGCCAATTCTTGAATAGTTAAGGCAAGCAAAGCTTGCGTTCACTATTTGCGCGTATTTAGTGCGTTATCGAGTGTTGATAAGCGTGCTTCCGTCATAGGCTTTCGCCTCAGATTAAAAAGCAACGCTAATAAAATTCTGTTCTAAAATGCGATAACATCAGTTACCGCGTCGCAAGGACTCTGTACGTTTCTTACCTTTACCACCTTCGTAGTATTCCTGCTTGAGTGTTCTCTTAGTACTAGGTGCAATACCTAGTAGCTTCTCAAGA
>NZ_CEXWTU010000364.1:1177-2971 GCF_982758155.1 Marinagarivorans sp.
CTCCATCAACTTCAACTTTTATCTCGCCCGTTTCTGGGTCGAAATAAACGTCTATATTAGCCATCAGAGCCACCCTCCTGATCCACCTTGACCGCTAGAAATACGAATGTGCTTAACACGCTTCTTCTTTCCATGCATCTCAGTTTCTTTCTCAGTTACCTTGCCCATGTGATATCCGGCAAGATTGGGGTTACCCTTTAGCTGTTTCTTTACAGCTGATTTTACATATGGTTCCATAAGTCCCTCCATCACGCCTCTGGCGCCCGCTTGGTTACATCCCTCTAAGACTTCATCGTATCCGCAGATTCCGTATCCGCCTTGGCGGTATCCAAATTCAGCAACTGCTTCATACTTTTCGCCTGTAGCGTCTTGTACGAAACCAAGATCATAATAACCTTGTTGTTCCACATTTGGAGAACGAAATCGTACGACAATCTCCGCATTTCTTGCGGCAACTCCACGATATCCTCTCACTTGGGCGTTTTCCAGGATAGTTGCATCCGGGAATCGCTCCTTTAGGGCGTCCATTAAACAGGACTTATTTTCTACCAAAAATTCAGTTTTTGCATTCACATAATGTGACATATATTTAACCTCATCTAATTCCAATAGGTTGTCATTATTAAACCTAATTGGTAAAAAAAAAAGAGACCACATGATTGTATTACGCAATCATGCGGTCTCCCAGTTTTTGAGCCCCCTTTCGGGGATTTTACTCCTCTAAATGTGGAAGATTGGGGCCGAAGCCCCAACCTTCCGGTTGTCATCGTTATTCTTTAATCACCTTAGAAGGTGATTGTTCCGCCGTCTTTCAACAGGTCGATTACTGAGTCAGCTTCTGGGTTTTGCGATAGAATCGCTTCTCCCAGTCTTAGTTGATTTCTTTCATCCTTAACAAAGTCAGGCGTGGTTGTAGGCACTTCTCGGTGATCCTGAGGTTTACCCTCAATTTGACGCGGCTTGTTTTTCCACCCGTGGAGTCTTAGCCACGCAGTTCGGAATGGCGAACAATTTTTCGCCAAAGCCACGAAGTAACGACCCTTATCGAGTGTTACCTTTTCACATGCGATTTTCATTGTAAAATCGCGTTTACCTTTATCTGTTCTCACAGATACTTTTACCACTCCTTCCTTTCGGTATAGACCCGTAGGCAAGTTCTTGAATGCTTGCTCAGCATCTTCAGTAGTCTTGCCCTTATTTTCAGGGTCTACCTTAAAGGCAGAAATATAATCTGCACGGAGTCCAGTGTCGACCTTCCAATCGAGTTGGCTCCATGCCGGATGCTTCTCATCTAGGATTTCATCTACCATTCGCGGTGTAATCATCCCATCGTCCATTAGTTGTCTTGCGACAGCAAGAGTCATTTCTGGGTTCACAATGAACTCAGGCGACTCAGTCAGAATTTTAATAACATTTTCGCGGCTCAGCACACTAGCGATACTTCGCATAATTAGTGTTGCTTCTACTGGTCCAGCAGTGGAACGGCGCTTAACAAAGCACTCAAATTCCATTTTTTCACCTTTAGAGTTTCGGGCACGAGGCATGCGGCCTGTGTCCGTAAATGTGCGGTGCCTAGTCTGGTCGTGAACGACCAAACGCTTGAGTCCACTAGAACGGGAAATATCCCCATTCTTTTCGGCCTCAAATAGCGCCTCTTCACTTATCTTTACTCTCCGGTTTTGTTTATTTTTATTCGTCTTTTTATTTTTTGACATTTTTTTCTCTCCTAAAAAACTAGACTTTGCTAGTTTAATGTGCTTAACGATTAGTTATCTAATCGTTATTACACTTATT
>NZ_CEXWTU010000365.1:0-2941 GCF_982758155.1 Marinagarivorans sp.
TAAGGAGGTCGAGATCAAGCATTAGTGGATGAAATATTGTTTCCTCGTCCCTAAGCCCATGGTAAACACGGCATTAGTGAATCCCTTCGCGTCGCGTTGTTCGCTAAGCGAAGACAAAGACCAAAGCGCGCCGCTTCCCCCCCCGCTATCTTATTTGTTACCTGCGTCTTTGGTAGCTATATGTGCCACACGTTAAATTTTTCAGTTTTTTTGATGAGGCATTTTCCGCGTGCGGTGTCTTAGTTAACATTGCCATCATGTGGTGGTCAGAGAACGGGGGTTGCGATATTTGGTGGCCTAGGGGCGTGCATCAAAAAAAGCCCTTAAGACAGCCGCTTGATTGTATAAGAAGATGTAACTAAAAACTGGCATTTAATCCCCCAGACTTTGGTTTGCGGTGAAGCAATGTCTACTGTTAAAACTTAAAGGAGTAACGTATGAGAAATATTAGTTTAGCAATAACGATGACTGGATTTTTATTAGTGGCGGCTTGCGATGGTGGCACCCAACCAATTGTTGATGATCTGGGGGAAAGCTCTTCGGCGCCGCAGCTCAGCTCGGAGTTTCATGGCGTATGGCATGAAACTCGACATTTTGTGGATATTGATGGAAGTATGTTCGATAATAGTTACTTTTTTATTATTACTGATGACGGTAAGTATTATCAGTTTGATGATAAAGGCGATGCTGCTGCAGCGCATATGAACCGTTACCAAAATTGTATAACGCTACTCAATAAAGGTTTTATTAGGCAAGCGGAGATGGAAAACGTATACACAGTGACGTTAAACGGGGGCACTTTTACCGTATCATACGATATAGAAATGGAATTAGACGGTGATATGCTCAGTTTAATGAGCGGCCCTTATGTACCAAAGCGAGAGTCAACCGCTGTTCGCTCAAGCTTAACAATGGTAGATCTTGAAGCTCAAGAATGCGTACATAAGGAGTAAATTATTTTGGGATTGGGCTCTTTACAGCTCGTGAATCAGAACAACTGGGGCGGGGATGAAATAACTTCCCGTTTTTGAATTCCTGGGTGCACGCTTGCCTTCGTTAAAAATATTTGTAATAGCCGGCTATTGCGCCATATTTTCGCCTTGCCAAGCAAGCACCCACAAACCCAAATTCCAGCAACTTATTCCGTGCCCGCCCCTTAGAACAATGCCCATCAACATTATTTATAATGTTGATGGTGATTTTTTTAAGCACAACTTATCGGGACGATCGGTCATCAAAGGCGTCATCTTCACCGCAGTGAAAGAAAACATGCGAATCGCAGCCTTCTTCTGAATTAACCCGAACACGCACAGCTTTAAAGGCCAAATCACCGGTATAAAAGCCTTCTAAATCAGCCATTACGGGGTCATCATTCAGCTCACTTAATGCAGCCCACTCGCTTTCGGTCAAATCACTGCCATCCACCAAAACATCACCCATGTAAAAGTTTTGGCTGCCTTCAATAAGCCTAATTGCACCACGAATAAAATTAGGCTTGTTCATATCCATGTCTTGGCGAACAATCCGCGTCACTCGCCACTGCCCATCAACCTGCACGGCATAAACTTCAACTTCCTCACCAACATGTAAATCTTCAAGGTCAAAATAACGCTCCATGAAACGTGAATCGTCTTTCAGTTGTGTCAGGGGCGTCATATAAAAAACGGTATCGTGAAGTTGAAAAGTACCCGCCCTAAAATCAACCTCTTCGACTTCCCCTTTAAAGCGACTGGCATTAAACGATTTAATCACAATGCGCTCAGCCACCAATATCGCCCCCTCGATACGACCAAAGACAACAACCCGAGTACCGTTGGAGATATCGCTGGAATTGCCATTTTCGAAGACCGCATTTTGTCCATCAATGGCCGTATCACGCACCCAGAAATTTGAATTTTCGCTTACCTTTCGCACAACGCCCTCAAGTGCACTGTAATGCCCCGCGCCTAAGCGTTGAGGCTTAAACACCAACTGCGTTGCCATCAAGACTTGATTTTCAGTATCGTATTCGCCGGTAATTTTAATGCGCGCACCCAAAATAATATCGTCCGCGCTGCCTGCAACAATAGCGGCCGAACGGATATCAACATTAAGATCGAGCAGCGCTAGGTCACCGGTATTGGGGTCAATTGCCGTAATATAGCCTTCAACAATACGCGGTTTAGGCGCACCCGCCGCTTGTCGCTCAATATATGTGGCCGAGATATAACCGTTTTCGGCAACATAGCCGCTCACACTAAGATCCAAACCCGATTCGAGCTGCTCGAAACCTGTGCCGCTAAATTCGGCATCTTCGGCCACATACACGGTTTGCCCCAACAGCTTTAATACTCGGCGCCCTACCGCAACATCCACCACAGCATCGACCGTACCCAGTAAAACGCGCTCGGCATTAATTGCCGAAGCTACCCCTTCGCGGCCATCACTGTTTATCTTGCCAACCACTTCAACCACCATACCCACCGAAAGCTCGCCTTCGGTTGCTGGCTCGCCATCAATTTCGACCATCGCTGAATCAGTTGCAAAGTGAACACCGTTGACATAAACGCTACCAAACCCAGTAATTGAACCGTAAGCAACAGCGACATCAGCCTCTACTTTACTACCCGTGCCTTCGATACCCGCCACGTGTTCATCATCAGTGGTTCCGCAGCCGGTCAACAATAGGGCTGTGCATAGAAGTGTTGATGTTAAATTTTTCATTATTCTTTATTGCCTCTGGGCTCATCAGGGATTTCTTCCTCGATGTAATACACACCTAACCCTGTGCGGAAGGGATGCTCAGTGGAGGGCTGAGAGCCTTGCTTTTGTTCGTATTCACTCAACCAATCATTTACTTTTAAAAGTAGAATTTCCCCCTCTTCACGGCAACGCCGACGAATTTCTTCAAGATCTTGTGGTGATACGTTGTTATAAGAAACCGTGCGCTGTAAAAATGGAC
>NZ_CEXWTU010000366.1:0-2930 GCF_982758155.1 Marinagarivorans sp.
ACAGGGGTTCGTGGCAATTATGGGTGATTTTTAATCGAAGTGATTATTAGTTTTGTTGGATAGTTCTCTATAAAGAAAATGAGCGATAGGAAAAGTTTGGGGAACTAATGAAAACAACACTCAGCTGACACACCTTTTAATCAAACACATCTACTTTCTGCCAAAAGTACATCACAGCCCTAATATTTCAAAATAGGTGTGCCAATTTAGAAGCTGAAAGTTAGCAAGGCAGTTTTGAGAAGTAAAAATGGACAGCCTTCCAACTCAGAATATTTGAGGTGATTAAAAACTTGACGTCCACTTTAACCGCAGACTGCGGGAAATTGAATAAGGGCGCTCTCTGCGAAATTAGAAAAGAAGTGACGGAATTCTCACACAGCCTGATCACTTTTGAGTCATTGCCTTAACTCAAAACCGCGCACCTGAATTGACAGAGAACACCCACTATAAAAAAGAATAATGTGTCAGATTTTTTTACAACTTGCAGGAATGATAAACCTAACCTCATGATTTTTATACCATGGCACGCCAATTGCATTAGAAAAGAAAGATGGTTTAATACATGATTCATTAAGGAAGAATACTTATGTCAAAATTACTTAATTACATAAATGCAACGATACTATTGGTATTTGCTGGAGGGGTATCAGCAATGCCCGTGCCTATCGATTTGAATGCTTTTGTTCAAGAAGGTCAAGCAAGTAGCGGCAACTGGGTTGTCGCTGGAGATGGTAATAGTGTTCTTCAGACGATTAATGGGCTACCAACGGCTTTCGTTAGCCCAAATAACTTCTTTAACACACAGTTTCAAGGCTCATTCGGTGCGGCCAATGATGGTGATAATGACTGGATGGGTTTTGTCTTCGGCTTTGATGCGGACGATACAACACCATTTTACCTTTTAGATTGGAAGCAGGGACAACAATCCGGAAGTGCTCCAGGGTTTACTCTCGCAGAGGTCAGTGGCGGCCTTTCTTCAATTCCTTTCAGCAACCACAACGTCGATGCTGCAAATTATGATGTCCTCGCCACAAATTTAGGAACAGGCTGGGTGGATAACCTAATCTATGATTTCACCTTGGAGTATACAGAAACACTAATTAAGGTTGACGTGTCTGGTGGAACCTTTGGCACAGGCCAAACAATTTTCAATCTTGCAACAACCGGCAACACTACAGGTCGTTTTGGATTCTACAACAACTCTCAATCGCAGGTTACTTATCAGGGTTTCACACAAACAGTTGCTCCTACCTTCTGTGAACTAAACCCTACAGATCCGCAGTGTGTTCCTGGCACGTCTGTTCCTATCCCAGCACCATTCAGTTTGCTTGCAGCTGGCTTAATTGTTCTTGGTTTAAGCCGTAAACGCGCAAAAGTTTGACTTAGTAATTCACATCTAAAAAACCCACCAATCTTGGTGGGTTTTTTTATAGCCTGGAATTAGAGAGTTCATCGGCTTTTAGGACAACCCTGCCCTCACATGGCTCTACTTGCCTCTGGGTGTATGAAAACGCCGCCACTCATTTTCTAATAATACGGAGAGTGCACTCGTTCAATTTCCCCGGTAGGTTTTTCCCCGACGAACGTTCTGGCAGCTCAGGCACTTAATGAAGCAGGAATAGCGAAGGGAAAATCATCGCTCAACACGTCTGAAACTGATATATCCTGATGGTGATAATGTACAAAGACTTTGAATGAATGACTTATTCGAGCCAAACTGAAATTAGCCACGCTGAACAACACACAACATCAATTAATCTCATTAAAAGATTAGGATATTTACCCATGAAAGCTGTTGCCCTTACTCACTATTTGCCTGTTGATGACACTAATGCGTTTCTAGATGTTGAGTTGCCAAAGCCCGAAGCAATGGGCCGTGACCTTCTTGTCTCAGTGCAGGCCGTATCAATCAATCCAGTCGACACAAAAGTTCGTGCGCCAAAGGACATAGTTGAAGAGACACCCAGGGTTCTTGGTTGGGATGCTAGCGGAATTGTCGAAGCGGTTGGCCCGGACGTCACATTATTCAAGCCCGGGGATGAGGTTTATTATGCAGGTGACCTTACTCGGTCTGGCTCAAACGCAGAGTTTCAGCTGGTCGATGAACGTATTGTTGGGATGAAGCCGAAGAGCCTTAGCTTTGCCGAAGCTGCCGCGCTGCCCCTGACAACAATCACTGCCTACGAGGCTTTCTTTGATCGCCTCGGTATAGATCGTGATGGTGGCAACAAGGGACAGTCGATTCTTATCATCGGAGCTGGCGGTGGTGTTGGGTCAATTGGTATCCAACTTGCCAAAGCTGCGGGGCTTGTCGTTATCGCTACTGCCTCTCGTCCAGAGACAACAAGCTGGGTCAAAGAGCTTGGTGCGGACCATGTTGTCAATCATCGTCAACCGATGGTTGAACAGGTGCGTGATCTCGGGATTCAGTATGTTGATCACATCGCGATCTTCAATGACATGCGCCACTGGGATACAGCGGTTGAACTGATACGGCCAGAGGGCGGAATTGTCTCAATTGATAACACCGATATGCCAATGCCTATGGATGGCATGAAGACCAAGTCAGCCAGCCTTCACTGGGAATTCATGTTTGCCCGTGCCATGTTTGAAACACCCGACATGATAGAGCAACATAAATTGTTGAGTTATGTGGCAAATGAAATTGATGCTGGACGTATTCGCACGACACTCGACCAAGTTTTAAGCCCGATCAATGCCGAGAACATCCTGGCAGCCCACGCACTTATCGAAGCAGGAACAGCAAAGGGCAAGATCGTCGTTGAACACTTTTGACATCGACATCTCCTGGCGGTGCAAAGATAGAAAGGCTTTGAGTAAAAGGCTTATTTCGGTCAAAAGAACCGCCAGTGAGATTTCTAACTAATCTATTAATCGCCGAATATGCCCTGTCACTTCTTCCCGATCAT
>NZ_CEXWTU010000367.1:0-2929 GCF_982758155.1 Marinagarivorans sp.
GGCAGGTAGGCAGGTAGGCAGGTAGGCAGGTAGGCAGGTAGGCAGGTAGGCAGGTAGGCAGGTTATTAGAATAATGTCTGGGTCAACAAAAAACGGATTGGCGCTAAATTTAAGAAACACAGGCCGCTACCTGATACAATTCTACCCTCATACATTTGGGTGTTTGGTGAATTAATTAACGTAATCGTCGTCAACTATAAAAGGTAGTCAAAAAAATCTATGGAACATTTAAGAACCTTATTCTATACCGCTAGTTTTGTCTGCTCCACAATAACCCTAAGCGCCTGTGGTGGCTCTACACAAGCTAGCTCAAGCTCCGGCACCATCGCTCCAACACCGCATGGAACCCAAATTAGCCCAACTGAATTTTCAGCTTATATGGATTCTGGAACTTGGTTACGTGAGGCTACCGTAAACCTTCAGGAAGGGAAATTTACATCCGTCAGCACCAGTACTATTAATATCCTGAATAGCGCAGAAATTTCTTTAAATAATTGCGATACGGAAGAACCCATTATAGGAAGCGCCCAGGACGTACTCATCGACAAGGCAGAACAGCAAGAATTCTGCTCATTTTTTGCCAATGGCAGTACACATAGCGCCGAATACTATCTTGACGACAATGGAAGCCTCACAGAACTGAGTTTTTGTGACGATACACTTTTGACCACTGGAACATTAGCAAAGATATCTGATGCCACTGAATTTAATCTAGGCACCCTAACAGATAATGCATACTTTCCTACCGAAGGCGAGCCACGTAATAATAAAGTATGTGGCGATATATCCACCATAGAAATTCTAGAGCCTAGTATTGACGACTTTAATACAACAAGCCTATCGATAAAATCGACGTTCACCCAAGACGAAGTCGAGTTAACGGAAATTTTTACTTTCACTTTTCCAACGAATGCTCCTATAGGAACCTACATTGCTGTCGATGAACTCACGGATAGTTTAGCCCAAGAAGTTGTCGTCAAATTCTCGACTTCGGAAGATCTATCAGATTCCCCAGACCCTGACTTTCTTGATAAAGAGTTTGCAGTAGGAACACTCGAAATTACAAACATCTCTAAATATCAAGTGGAAGGTAGCTACTCAATAAACATGAACGATGAGGATGGCGGCTTCGGCATTGGCGTGGAGTTCGACCACATCTTTTCAATTAATTTAAAGCCGTAACCCCATACGGGAAAGTACTTAAAGCGTTGGGGGTATATAAGTCCTAACGCTTTAAGTAGAGATATGGCCCTCCGCCACTAAGGCAGTGAAGCTTTAGCGGCTTTTTGGTGCGGGGTTGATCCTAGTGAACACTAACCTATTGACTTGATAGCTTAATGTTATGGATGCCCCCGATTATGTCTAGGCGTTGGGGTTATTGTGTGCTTTGGGTCTATGGGCGAAAAAAATCTTGAAAAGTAAGGGAGGCCTAGTGTTTTTACTGAATGTGGGTGTCTTTATTTTTTTGAGAGTGCCTGTCCTGCATTATTTTTATTGAGGATTTTTAAGTGTGAATCGTCTATTTAAATAGAGGCGTGAAATTTCATTAAGCACCTCAAAATGGCGTTAATAGACACGCATTCAATAAAAATTAGATTGAAAATATTAAAATAGGATATTTTATGCATAAATATATATTTAGAATGGCAGCATTAATATTAACCACGCTTATGGTGTCAGCGGTGTCAGCTCAATCGGAGCTCGAAACCGGCGAAAAAATTTACTCTCCTGGATACTTAACCTCGGCTAATGGCGTATATAAGCTTAGCGTACAAACTGATGGCAATTTAGTCTTGCACAAAAACAATAACCCTATATGGGCAACAGGTACTAGTGGGGTTGGTGATGCTGTGTTGTCAATGCAAGGTGACGGTAACTTAGTACTATATAAGTTACCAAACTGGCAGCCTGTATGGCATTCCAATACATGGAACATCGGCTATGGCGCCAGATTATCGGTGCAGGACGACGGAAACACCGTTTTATATGATGCCGCCGGGTCAGCCAAGTGGAGCACGGGTACTTGGCAAGCGCCAGAAATATCGTACACCGCATTACAAAATCCACCGCAAGATAGGCAAATAATACTTAGAAGTGAATCTAAATGTATTATGTTTTCTAAAACTGTATTTGGCGCTGGCACTAGCCAAACACTTGCCTCTGTCTTAGGTGTGGATAAAGGCGAATGCGTGAATTTCAAGGTACAGTTGAAGGGCGGAACAAATAACCAGTATTACCTTACTACACCTAAAACTTATGATGAACGAAACACAGGATACCCATTTATTGAAGGGGAAAATTATAGATATATTTCAAATGGAGGCTCCGATAAAAATAATAAAAACATGTCATTCAAAAGAGCAACCGGCTTTAATGGGACATCTAAGTTCATATGGAGATTTATCGATAAGGGTAATGGATTCTATCAAATAGTGTCTATTAATTCGGGGATGTGTTTGGATGTAGGCTCTAACGGTCGTTTAAAGCAACACTATTGCCATGGAGGAAGTAACCAGCAATTTTCATTTGAAAACTTTAATTTTATAGAATAAAACACTAGGGACTCAATATTAATTTCTTATCGTCTTATTTATAGAAGTTTAGATCTAATCTGATACAGCTTCTTGAAAAAGAGAGAGAGTTACCCGTTTTGGAAAAGTGTCGAATCTCAAATTAAAACAAAACGGTAACTCTCATACTAAAAAATTGGACACCAAAATTAATCAAAGTCGAGGACAGGCACTCGTCAAATCAGTGAAAGAGCATAAAGAACTCAACTTCTAAAACAATCCGCTATTTGACTCCTCAACTAACATTATCTAGTGTTAAACCATAAGGCACTGGATAAGCAACCATGACTCAACCGCGTAACCAATTGGTATCAATAGACGATACCCCTTTCTACAACATTACAAGCCGCTGCGTTAGG
>NZ_CEXWTU010000368.1:0-2898 GCF_982758155.1 Marinagarivorans sp.
AATAATACTCATTCAAAAGGCGAATTGATTGTTTTCTGGGTATTCAAGCGTCAGGCCTTGTAGGGATAGCAAGGGGGTGACAACGCAGGAGCATATTGTCCAGAACGCTTGCATAGTGCCCAGCCCCAGCATGGATGCGTGGGGGGTAGACTTTAGGAGCACAACGTCGTAGATGGCTTGAACGGCCCAGAAAATAATCAGTTTGCCGGCTTATTTGAGCATGGCTGAATAGTTACATTAATTTTACCCTTGGTGGTTAACTACAAAAAAAGCCCATAGAGCAGAAACTCTATGGGCTTTTTTTGTAAACCTATATCTCGTTATTAAGCTAACTTAAGCCCCACGGCTTTCGCGGCAGGGTTTTCGCAAGACCCAATAAGCACTCAATTAATAGGGGCAAACGCCAGCTTCAGCTTTCATGCTGTTAACCTTAACGGCATTATTACTGCCATCCAAACAGTAGACGTCGCCACCACCGGTTAAAGCACACTTAAGCCCACGGTCACCACCCGCTGCGATAAATCCAGAGCCATTATTAAACTCCACCCCAGGGTTTGATACGCCAACACTACCAACTTTAGGCAAGTAGATGGCTTTACCGTCAGCCGTTACGACAACGCCTTGCGCATATGCAGCCTGTATAGCCACCGCATCCGAAAAAGCACCGGCCTGCAGACTTATGCCACCCATACCGTCGTTATCCGTAGGGAGGAATGGGTTCGCGTACCAGTTAGCTCGACAATCCATGCCCCCGCTCCACTTAATACCACACACCACATCTTGAATGGCAGAAACAAATACCATCGGCTCGGCGAAGTCTACTTTGGACGGAGTCTTATTCACAAAAGGAGGAACATTTCCACCTTCATCCCAACACCAAACCTCGCCATCGGTATTAACAGCACAAGCTACGCCATAACCAGACGATACCTGTACAGCATCAAAACCGCTAGGCAGCCCAGGACGAACTGCGCTTCCGCCACTGAAACACATTACGTCTTTTCCGCCACCTTCACTCACCAAAGCACACTTGGTATTACGCCCGCCTGTTACAGCCACCGCATTTGACGCTATAACCGGCGTTGTTGAGACCGAGGTTACCCCGCCAGTATGCACAGCACCCGACATAGTCACTAACGAGACTTCATTTTCACCAGTACCACTTACATGAAGAATATCAGTTACTGCGCCACCGCCCTGCCAAGCCACTGTAGTCGGTGTTGTGCCGCCAGGCGAAACACACTCGGCCTGGCCATTTTCAAGACGGTAGCAGGCTTTGTAGCTACCATTACCTAATGCTGTAAAACCAACACCACATTCTTGGGCCGCAAAATACTCAGCCAAACTACCCGCTGGCGCACTAGAGGTTGCTGCAGAAGAGCTACTAACAGCCATTGCACTAGAAGAACTCACAGCAGGCACACTTGAACTTGCGATAACCGCAGAAGAAGAAGAACTCCCCTCAACCACGCCACCACAACTATCACCTTGATAAACCGCAATGTTATCCAACTGAATATCTCCAGCTTCGGCAGCCATATTGAAATACAAGCGGGCATCGGAAGCGGTTTCATCAGCCGTAACCACCAAAGAGAAGCTTTGGTACTGAGCAGTTAATGTCTCATCGATTGGGCCGCCACTTATATTCATATAGCCGCCCGCCGCATTATTATCAAAACCGACAGTTAAGCTACGCATTCCAGTGTTGGGGGTCGTTTTTGCATCAAAGCAAATCGCATATTGCTCGCCCGCGGTAACACTCAATAAGTGCGTCATCTGCACAGCCCAAGGCTCTGCAGTATCCGCTGAGAGGATGGAAAAGCTAGCCTCACCGTTAAAAATAGCTGAAGGAATTGCAGTGAAGTCTTCCCCACCATTAGCAAATATTCCAGGACTGCTTAATAAGCTCATGCCTACAGGCGCGGCACTGCTGGAAGATACCGCTGCGGCGCTTGAAGCAACGGTTTCAGAACTCGAGCTTTCACAAAACGGTTGCGCTACAGCAATTACATTTGTTGCTACCAATAAATAATGTTCGATATCAGCAGCACAAGCGGCTTCATTTCCATTGCAGGAGGCAGGTAAATAAGCAGACATTGCGGATTCGATATAACCGGCCAGTGATGGCGAGTTAGTTCTACCGTAAGGTGCACCAGCAACATCAATAGGGTCTTTGGCTGCCCCTTCTGTTTTCCCGTTAGGAGTCACGCCACCATGACATCCGCTACAACTGCCGTCGGCATAAGCCTTTTCGCCATTGATAAACTGCGTATTATCCAGCTCTTCACAAGCCTCTGCTGAACTAGATGCAGCCACCGATGCGCTAGAAACCACCACAACTTCGCTAGAGGAGCTTTCTACCGAACTGGATGACGGCGCTACAGAGCTACTAGGTACGGTGACTACCGAGCTGCTAGAAACAGCAACTTCCGAACTCGAAACAGCCGCGCTACTAGAGCCATTATCATTAGCGACACATGCAGAAAGCATGACCGATGCGCTCGCCAGCAAGGCCGATCGCCAGTGTTGAGCAATCAATTTTTGAAGAGGGGAATCAAGCATAGTTATTCTCGTTTGAGTTGGCGGCACCTTCACAGCTTACGCATTCAGCAACGCTAAACAACGCAACACATCCTGTGAACGCTATATTCCAAAACACTTAAAATAACAATGAAGGTATAATTATTGATTATTAATCCACCAATTGTATGGACTTTAGCCCAAGCAAACAAGGAGACTGATTCGTCGCTTTATTTTGATCAACAATACTAATAACCACATCACAATTTACAGTAATAACCACGGGCAATGCCTCGCGCAATGCATGCACATAGCGCTGAATTAGGGCCGAGGAAAAAATACTTTATCCAATAATACTTGCCTCCCGCTCCCTCAGCA
>NZ_CEXWTU010000369.1:0-2853 GCF_982758155.1 Marinagarivorans sp.
TTCTTATCGAGGCGCTTAAAGGGGCGCATGCCGGGGCCTATATGGATATAGGTCATTAGGGTAACGTATGGAGCAGTTACCGAGGCATGTAACGCTTTGAGCAACGAAGGTAAGGAGGTCGAGATCAAGCATTAGTCGATGAAATATTGTTTCCTCGTCCCTAATACTAGTGATAACGATGCTTTACGCTTTCGTGCTGGTGCTGGTGCTGGTCTTGACGTTGTTGCGTATGCCGATCGCGTTGTTGGTTGGCTCTGTCATAACGGCGATTCATGCGATCGCGCTCGCGGTTTAGCGCATCCCGTCGCTCGTTGGCAATGCGCGCAATGCGTTGGTGGTCGTGATGCTGGTGGCTTTGCCAGTGATCTATCTCGCGATTTTGAACGTCTAAATCACGCATCATGGCATCAAACTCGCGGTGCATTGTTTGGCGTTGCTGGTTAATGGATTCGCGCTGATATTGGCTGTGATCTTGATGCGAACGATTACCCTGCTGATGGGCGAAGCTAGGCGTGACCAGTGTAGCCAAGCCACCTACCACGAGTACGTTGAGTATCGCTTTTTTGAAATTTATCATAGTGCCTCTCCTGTTTTGCTGATTAGCATAAAAGGGGCAGGCTGAATGGCAGCTAAAAGCCAGTAATACATTCGTTTTTTATATTTTGATATCGGCATTTTGTGGCTGCGTGCGGATCGCTTATGGTGGGTGCATGGTAGGATTAATTTTTAAAAGGTAATCGTGTGAACTTGAATACAGATTTTATGCAACGTGTTGTTATTCGGCCTGGAGATACGCCGTGGGTAGCATCACCGCTGCCAGGTGTAGAGCGAAAAATGTTAGATCGGGTCGGTTTAGAAAAAGCGCGCGCCACCAGCATTGTGCGTTATGCGCCCGGTGCCAGCTTTTCTGAGCATACGCATGAAGGGGGTGAGGAATACTTGGTTTTAGAGGGAGAGTTTGCCGACGAAAAGGGTAGCTACCCCGTCGGGAGCTATGTGCGTAACCCGCCGGGTAGTCACCATGCGCCTTTCAGTAAAGGTGGCTGTACGATTATGGTAAAGCTGCAGCAGTTTAATGCAGAAGATACCAAGGCGTGCGTTATTGATACTCAGCAGGCGCAATGGCGGCAAGGGATGGTTCCCGGTTTAAAGGTATTGCCGTTACATGCGTACGATACCGAGCAAGTGGCGCTAGTGCGCTGGGCTCCCAGTACCTATTTTAATGCGCATACACATTGGGGTGGCGAGGAAATCTATGTTATTGAAGGAACCTTTAGTGATGAATTCGGTGATTATCCACAGGGTACTTGGTTGCGGAGTCCGCATTTATCGGTACACACGCCGTTTAGTAAAGACGGTTGTATGATTTATGTAAAAACCGGTCACTTAGGGACAAGGAAACAATAGTTTATCCACTAGTGCTTGATGTCGACCTTCTTACCTTCGTTGCTAAGGGGCGAGTCTATCAAGCCGTGCCCTAATTTTTTTCTATTAGCTGACTAATGCTGTTTGTTACTTCAGATAAATGGTTGTCTACATAGACTAAGCGATCACAGGATTGCTCAAGTCGATCAATAGAGTTATCAATTTTTCCGAGAAGGTTTTTTTCTTGGTCTTCGTTTAAATCAAGGGAAAAGCAAGCATCCCTTACATCCAGTTTTATCTCTTGTGTAATGCTGGATATTTCATCGGAGTGGTCGGACATTTCTTGATTAATCTGGGTGATTTTTTCATGACAGACTTTTATGGCAGAGTTTAATCCGCCTTTGCGCTCGTGTGCTAATTTCAGCTCGGTATCTAAACCTTTAATACGTGTCTCTACGGCATTAATGACAATGCCTAAAGTATCCTTTAGTTCGCCATAGCGCGTCGTGTCGTTTATAGGCATATTGATGGCCAGTAAAGACACCGATGAGTGGTTGACGATCATTTTCTCGCCCATCATCACAAAACGTTCTTTGTCCGAGCACATAACTAATACATGCTCTTCTGGGGAGTCGGCTGGACAGCCAATTATTTTAGGGCCTAAAAATGTTTTGAATAATAGGCTGCAGCTAATGTTAAAACCTTCAACGGTACTTATTACTAGATTACCTAAAGAGTCGTAATCGGTGCAGTCTCCGGATTCTTCTACAAACCCCAAAATGGCGCCCAGCTCACTGCCCATTTTCATGGCTGATAATGCAACTTTGGTGGACTCATCCGATTGGGCTTTGAGGTTTGAATGGATAGACTGTATTTCAATACACAGTAAAATTTTGGTAAATAACTCTTCAACTTGAAAGGGCTTAGATAAAAATTCACTGCAGCCGTGTTGATAACCCTCCATTCGGTCGTATATGTCATCTTCTTCGGTCAAGATGATAATAGAGCAGGGCGTACTGTTTAGTTTGGCTTTTAAGCGTGCGCACAGCGCGTAGCCATCCATGTCGGGTAATATACGCTCCATCAGAATAATATTCGGGTGCTTATATTCTATAAGCTCTAAAGCTTCGCTACCGCTGGTCGCCAGCAATACCTCCAATTCCTCCTCTAGCATAATCTCCATTATTTCGAGGTGAATGGGATCTGGGTCGATAATCAGTGCCAGTTTTTTTGTATCTGCCATTATGCGAGTACCGATGTATTGTTCTGTTTAAAGAAAAGTTGAAAAAATATAGCCAATAAACAACAGGTTTTGATTTTTAGATGGCGAGTTATTGAGAGTGTAGTTGCTCAAAGGGTGACATGCCTCGGTAACTGCTCCTCGATATTAGGGCCGAGGAAAAAATACTTTATCCAATAATACTTGCCCCCTGCTTCCTCAACTGCGTTGCTCAAAGCGTTACATGCCCCGGCATGCGCCCCTTCGAG
>NZ_CEXWTU010000370.1:0-2851 GCF_982758155.1 Marinagarivorans sp.
CGGCCCAAGCCATCGCCATATTTACACGTCAACTGGCGACTATGATGAAAGCCGGCGTCCCATTAGTGCAAAGTTTTGACATTGTAGCTGATGGGGTAGACAACCCCTCTTTAGCCAAATTGATTAAAGCAATTCGTGAAGATGTTGCGGCAGGCGGGGGATTCGCCAACGCATTAAGAAAGCAGCCAAAGTATTTTGATGAGCTTTTTTGCAATTTGGTTGATTCTGGCGAACAGTCTGGTGCGCTAGAAACAATGCTGCACCGAATTGCAATATACAAGGAAAAAACAGAGCAACTAAAAGCTAAAATCAAGAAAGCCTTAACCTACCCCATTGCTGTAGTCATTGTTGCAGTAATTGTTACGGGTATTTTACTTGTAAAGGTAGTTCCGCAGTTTGCTGATACCTTTAGGGGGTTTGGCGCAGACCTCCCCGCATTTACCTTGTTTGTTTTAAACCTCTCCAACCTTGCGCAAGCCTATTGGATCCACTTTATTCTAATTATAGGCGTAAGCTTATTTGGGTTCAGCAAACTAAAACAAAGCAACAAAAAATTTCGCAACTTACTTGATCGCATGATTTTAAAAGCGCCGGTAGTAGGCAAGATTATTTATGAAGCAATCATCGCCAGATTCGCGCGTACACTTTCAACAACATTTGCGGCAGGTGTACCACTAATTGATGCCCTCACCTCTGTGGCTGGCGCTACAGGCAATAGTGTTTTTGAGGATGCGACATTAAAGATACGCGACGAGGTATCTACGGGTACGCAACTAAATGTCGCCTTGCGACACTCTAAAGTATTCCCGTCGATGCTTATTCAAATGGCCGCCATTGGTGAAGAGTCGGGGGCATTAGACGAAATGCTAGATAAAGTTGCAACATTCTATGAAGAGTCAGTAGATAATATGGTGGACAACCTTACAAGCCTCCTTGAGCCAATAATTATGTCTGTTCTCGGTGTTCTTGTTGGCGGTTTACTAATAGCCATGTACCTGCCCATTTTCCAATTGGGCAACGTGGTTTGATCTCATTCGACCAATTCGTATCCCTCCACCAAACAGCACCGTGGTTTACCCTCGGCGTTGTTTGTATTTTGGGCTTAGTGGTGGGCAGCTTTTTAAACGTGGTTATCTACCGCATCCCGGTCATGCTTTTTAAGGAGTGGAAAGAAGCCTGCGATGAGATGATTGCTAACCCGGCAGAAGAGCCGCTGCCAGAAGGCAAGTTCAACCTTGCTATACCTAATTCGCGCTGCCCCAAATGTAATAACCCCATCAAAGCCTGGCAAAACATCCCTATCGTAAGCTTTTTAATGCTCAAAGGGGCTTGCGCTAAATGCGGGGTGAAGATTTCCACTCGTTACCCGCTGGTAGAGCTATTCACGGGTATTGCGAGTTTGATGGTGCTTTGGCTCCTTGGTGCAACACCGCAAGCGGCTATGGCACTGATATTGATTTGGTCGCTTATAGCGCTGACCATGATCGATATCGACCACCAGCTACTACCCGATAACCTCACTCTGCCACTGATGTGGCTTGGCTTGCTCTGCAACCTGAATGGACTTTACACCGACATAAACAGTGCGGTTATTGGCGCGATGGCGGGCTACTTAAGCCTTTGGAGTGTTTATTGGCTATTTAAACTGGTCACAGGCAAAGAAGGCATGGGCTTCGGTGACTTTAAATTGCTTGCCGCATTAGGCGCCTGGATGGGCTGGGAGCAGCTGCCGGTTATTATTATTTTATCCTCGCTGGTGGGTGCAGTTTTTGGTATTGCAGGCATGATTTTTTCCGGTAAAGATAAAGAATGGCGAATCCCTTTTGGCCCCTACCTCGCTATAGCGGGTGCCATTGCGTTTTTCTGGGGCGACCTTATTACCGCAAAGTATCTTAGCCTTTCAGGCTTAAGCTAAAAGCGTGATCGTTGGCCTTACGGGGGGAATTGGCAGTGGAAAAAGTACCATTGCCACTTTATTCACCGGCTTAGGTATTGAGTGGGTTGATTTGGACATTGTCGCACGACAGGTTGTTGAACCAGGTCAACCTGCACTTAAAGCGATTACACAGCACTTTACACACACAATACCCAATATAACCACAAACAATGGCGAGCTAAACCGAGCCGCCCTGCGTGATTATATCTTTCAGCGACCTCAGGAAAAAAAGTGGTTAGAAGACCTACTTCACCCACTCATTCAAAGCCGCAGCCAAACACTGCTCAGCCAAGCACAATCGCCTTACGCTCTTCTCATTAGCCCTTTATTATTCGAGAAAAATACGCCAACCGATAAAAGCATTAGTATTGATATCGACGAAGCCACTCAGATATCCAGGGCGACCTGCCGCGACTGCAATACGGAAGAGCAAATAAAGCGCATTATGGCCACCCAACTACCCAGACAAGAGCGCAACCAACGCGCCAATTACATCATTGATAACTCAAAAACGCTTAACGACACCGAACAACAGGTGTACGCCATCCATCAAATGTTGATTTCTAACCTCTAGCGATAACACTCTTTATGACGACACTATCAATCCCCTGCCCGAGCTGTAAAAAAACTGTACAAATGACAGAAGAATACCCCCACCGCCCGTTTTGCTCTCATCGATGCCAGTTGATTGATCTGGGAGAGTGGGCAGCAGAAAGCCATAAAATTGCGGGCAGCCATAATGACGAAGATATTGAGCATTGGTCTGAAGACGAGCATCAATAGCCTTCCTTCGCTTAAGGGACAAGGAAACAATATTTCATCCACTAATGCTTGATATCGACATCCTTACCTTCGTTGCTCAAAGCGTTACATGCCTCGGTAACTGCTCCACGACATAATGCTCCTGCAATGTCT
>NZ_CEXWTU010000371.1:0-2844 GCF_982758155.1 Marinagarivorans sp.
CATTCAAGCGCCGGGAGCGCTTGCATAGCGCCCAAGGATGGCTTGAGCGGCCCAGGAAATGATCAATTTGCCGGCCTATTTGAGCATGGCTGAATTGTTACATTATTTATTGGCTTCACAAAAACGCTCAACTAGGCGAGCGGTTGATGAGTCCCAGTCGCCGGGTACATCGGTAGTTTCGATGGCATCGTTAACGTGGTTGCCCAGTAATTTACCGAGTTCAACGCCCCATTGGTCAAACGAGTTGATGTTCATTAATACGCCTAAGGTATAAACCTTGTGCTCGTAAGCGGCAATTAATGAACCCAAAGTTTCGGGCGATAATTTTTCCATCAAAATGGTATTGCTTGGACGGCTGCCGGGGTGCACTTTGTGCTCGGCTAAGCGCTCGATTTCATCTTCACTCGTGCCAGATGCGCGAAGCTCGGCTTTCGTGGTTTCGAGATCGCGGCCGGTTAATAAAGCTTGGCTTTGGGCAACGCAGTTAGCAAACAATAAGCGATGCTGATGATCGATGGGGTGGTGTGCTTTTAGCGTTGCGATAAAATCGATAGGCATTAATACCGTGCCTTGGTGCAACAGCTGGTGGAACGAATGCTGGCCGTTCGTACCTTCTGTGCCCCAAACGATTGAACCTGTTGAATAATCAACTCGGTCGCCATCGCGCGTAACACTTTTACCATTACTTTCCATTTCAAGTTGTTGCAGGTAAGCCGGCAGCATTTGCATATGGTAGGCGTAGGGTAAAACGGCTTGTGCGGTCGTTTCGAAAAATTGGGTATACCAAAAAACGATTAAGCCCATCAATGCGGGGATATTCTTTTCTATCGGGGCTTCGGCGAAGTGCTTGTCCATCGCGTGTGCGCCGGTGCGCAAAGCGTTGAAATTGTCCATGCCCACAGCGAAAGCAATTGGCAAACCAATGGCAGACCATAAAGAATAGCGACCGCCAACCCAATCCCAGATGGGGTAAACATTCTCGGCGGCAATACCAAATTCAACAGCTTTATCAACTTTCGACGAAATGGCAACAAAGTGCTTTGGTAAATCACCTTCGTCACAGCCGCCGGCCAATATCCAGCGGCGCGCTGTTTTGGCGTTTTCGAGGGTTTCTTGAGTCGAAAACGATTTAGAGGCAACGATGAAGAGTGTTGTTGCTGGGTTCAAACCGTTCGTTAAATCGTGAATTTCGGCGCCGTCAACATTGGCGATAAAGTGTAGGTTCACGTGGCCGGTGTGGTATGGCGTTAATGCTTTGGTCACCATGCGCGGTCCAAGGTCCGAGCCACCGATACCGATGTTCACCACATCAGTAATGGCTTCGCCTTTGAAGCCCTTCCACTCTTTGCTGTGTACTTTGGCAACTAGCTTGCTCATGCGCGCTAAGGTTTCTTGAACCTCTTTGTGCTCGGCGGTTTGTGGCTCACCAATGTGACGCAAAGCGGCATGCAGCGCTGGGCGATCTTCGGTGTTGTTGATATGCGCGCCTTTGAATATACGAGAAATGGCGCCTTTAAGGTCGGCTTGTTTGGCTAGCTGAACAAGCTCGCTCAAAATGTCGGCCGACAAATGGTTTTTCGAAAAGTCGAGGTCGAGTCCAGCGGCGCTAGCGCTAAAGCGTGCGGCGCGGGTGCTGTCTTGTTCAAAAAGTTCACTTAAGTGAAGCTTGCTAATTTGGGCTTGGAGCTTTTCCAAGTTCTCCCAGTTGCTGTAGGTTTTGGCTAGAGCATTGTTGGGCATGTGACCCCCTAAAGGTAAATACCGGGTGTAGTGTGTCGATTAATTGTGCTGTTGTGCGTTAGTGATTTCTGGCAACAGCAAATTGCGCAAGGTCTGCCATGGCTTGGGTAAAGCAGTTTTGAGGCAAGTTTTCCAAAGCCTGCTGCGCCTTGTGGGCGTGCGTTTTCGCGGCTTGATGGGTGTAGTCTAGAGCGCCGCAGTCTTTGACGATCTTAACAATCGCTTCAAGGTCGGCGGTACTGCCATTGGTGATGGCGTTGCGAATCAGCGTTTGCTCCTGCTGATTTGCGTGTTTCATTGCGTAAATCAGCGGCAGCGTAGGCTTGCCTTCGGCGAGGTCATCGCCGACATTCTTGCCGAGTTTTTCGCTATCGCCGTCGTAATCTAGCGCATCATCTATTAGCTGAAAAGCAATGCCTAAATGATGGCCAAATAGAAGCGCCGCTTGTTGCTCTTGTTGCGTTGCGCTAGCGAGTATCGCTGCGGCCTCGCAAGCCGCTTCAAAAAGTGCGCCAGTTTTTTTATGAATAACGCTTAAATAGTTTTCTTCGGTAACGTCGGGGTCTTTGGCGTTAACCAGCTGCTGGACTTCGCCTTCAGAAATAACGTTAGTGGTATTCGATAGAATCCCCATTATTGGCATGCTGCCGAGCGCGACAAGCATCTGAAAGGCCCGCGAGTAGAGGAAGTCGCCAACCAGTACGGCGGGTGCGTTGCCCCACTTGGCGTTGGCGGTTAACCGGCTGCGGCGCATATCCGAAACGTCCACGACATCATCGTGCAGTAAGGTGGCCGTGTGGATGAATTCGATAATGGCGGCGAGCGAGTGCATTGGGCGAGCATCTTCTTTTGCCCCAAAACCCAGCGCGTTAGCTGTTAGCAGCACCAGTATGGGGCGAAGCCGTTTGCCGCCAGAATCAACAATATAATGACCAATGTTTTCGACAAGCCCAACATCGGAGTGAAGTTGCTCGATGATTAGGCGATTAGTGGCGGTAAAATCCGCTTCTACTGGGGTTAAAAACGGCAGCATTGCCTCGAAAGCCTCATGTGGGTCAATCAAATGGGTGGGGATGGTAGGGGGCGGGCCGATAACTGTAAATT
>NZ_CEXWTU010000372.1:0-2837 GCF_982758155.1 Marinagarivorans sp.
TGGAAGTAGCATTGTAGTCCGGCGGGAAATACAACCTAACCAATAGCTGCAACGGCGTTAAGTTTCAGGAAAGTTATGGGCGTTGAATATATTCTTGTGAATCAGACTAAAAAAGAGATGATTTCCTTTTCTCATCTTAATGGTTCAAAAATGCGTGAGTTAGCCGGGAATGTAGCTCAGTCAGCCATCGTGACTTGGTATCTCCTCAATAACCAAGGAGATGAAATTCAGTTTGTGTCGGATACCAACGATGACTGGCCATTCAAAAGGGGGAGTCGTAATGAGGCATTTAGATTTCCTGACAAAACTGATGAGCTGGTGGAAACACTAATCGAAAAAGAAATATTGGAAGACAATGGCTATCTTCACCAAGACGAGGAAGACCCAGACTCAATTTATACTAGAGATATTATAAATGTCTGGTCTTCGTAAAAAACTCAACAAGTTTGTCCTGTTGACGTTTTTGTCTACGCTCCGTTTTTTTGGGGGGGGCTTCGCCACTTTACCCCAACAAAAAAAAGATAGGACATCCAAAACCTGATAAGCGAGGCGTTAGTTGCTTCTGAATAGGAGTTAAAAAATAACATAATACGTGACACCCAAACACTCTGATAAACGGTATGGCTAATGTGTCATCGTTAACCATACCTAAATTGACTTAAAGGGCCAGCCACTCTACATCTTGATCAAAAAACAGCGGATATGATTTGGGTACCCCGGTTTGGCTGATATTTCAATTCTAGATCCATAAGCTATATAACCAGGCAGCCTTAAGCGCATTAGAAATTTGAGTGTGCGTCCTTACAAGTTCGCCAAGGCAAAACACAAACCACCTTTATGGTTTCATGGACAATGGAACTAGTGGTGCGAGCTGTGCAGAAGAAGCCACTATCCCGCCTCCATATGATTGGAGCTATTAAAATGCAATCAACTTTACTTCTGTTATCAGAATAATCATTTACAGTAAACAAACTTACATTCTCGGTACCCAGGGAACAGGTTCACGACTTATTAAACGCGTTGAGTCGTATAGGTTTTGCGATGGTACACTCGGTGCGCAAAAATCCTAACGATGATTTAAGGAAGAATTTATGCCCAACTTAGCAAACCGACGCGTATCAATACTACTGCTTGCCGTAATGGCCTCTTCGTGTGGAGGTGGCAAAGCCCCGCCAACGCAATATGAACTCAACACCAAAATCAGTGACATTGCATTAGAAGATCCGATCCTGCAAACCTGCGTTGACGCAGCTGCGAAGGAAAACGGATGGCAAACATTGGGGGAGGTAACTGAACTTGAATGTGACTTTTACGGCTTTCGTTACCGCTTTCAAGAGGCTTTGAGAATTCAGGATGCTCTTACCTCCCAATCCGAAGTTGACGACTTACAAGGCATCGTCAACACAGCGGGTATAGAATGGTTTACTGAGCTGGAGAAACTCAGTCTTACAGGGCACTATTACTCCGAAATTGATGTAAGCACGCTCGCAAAGCTAAAAAATCTCGACTTAAACTCGAGCTTTATCGGCAGTCTGGACCTGAGCAACAATGCAGAACTGGAAGAACTCGACATCGCAGGAACGCTTGTCACGGATCTCAACTTAAGCGGACTTGAAAAATTATCTAAAGTTTACGCGGGCGGCAAAAGCGTTAAGGCAGATGCAACGCTAGAAGGTACGATTGAGCAGGCAGGTGAATATTTTGGCCTTAATTATGCTGAGTTTGAACAAGCCCTTACCGATGTGACCTTTGACCCAGAAGCCTTTCCAGTAGATGTCGATATATATGGCCCTCCACCTACAAACTTAAACCCAGAATCGTTAAGCCAATATTCTGGCACATTGGAATACGCAGATTTTGTCAGGGCTACGCAACTTACCTCATTCATCGGCAGTATTAACAATGCCCCGCCCTATTTAGACTTAGAACCTTATAACCAATTAATTCGAATGGAACTTACTGCAGTGGCGGTAGCCGAAATAGCATATGGCACCCAACTTGAACAACTTAAGGCAAATGCAAACGTACATTCATTATACCCCCTCGGCGATAAACCAGAGAGCAATCTTTGGCGGCTCGAGCTTAACGCTATTGAGGGAGGAAGATTCGATCCCGAATTATTGGCAATGGAATATCTGGAAGACTCCTTGGCAGAAGTGGTATTTACGAATTATTTCTTTGCACGAGCGATTGGAGACTTCAGCAAATTTTCCGCACTAAAACGGATTACATTGAATGACTCCGCCATCGATATTAGTTGGCAACTACCCGAAAGCATTGAGATCGTTACCCTAATAAATGAAGTTGGCAGAGCTTATATCAACTCCGAAGCTGGCCCCAAACATTTGCATATTGGCAAAGCATCAGATCGAAGCTGTTCAATGGAAAACTTTAATATTGCCCAATTAGAGCATCTTTCAATTTCCGGCTGTGGCAAAAGTAGTGTGGATTTAAGTGGTGTATCCTCTGTCAGGAACCTGACTATCAATCATAGCGATTTAGACAGTATTGACCTAACCCAGGTGCCATCTGTTGAACATCTTGATCTATCCCACAATCAATTTGTGGATTTAGACCTAAGCCCGTTGAGCACTGAAGTTAATCGACGAAATTTCATTTTTACTGATAATCCGCTAATTGATGGCGCCAGAGCGAAGATAGAAGAACAAGCTAACTCACGTTTTTTCTCCGTTGCTCTGGAATAACTAAAAAGAAAAGTTAAACTCCGCGCATAGACGGGACATATATGGACGCTCCCGTGATGTCAAACAATAGTTAGGGACGAGGCAATAATAGTTTGTCCAATTAGACGAGGGCGCCTGTTTTCTCAGCAAGGC
>NZ_CEXWTU010000373.1:0-2791 GCF_982758155.1 Marinagarivorans sp.
ATAGGTGGGTCGATAAAGATGGCCGTACCCACTACTCTAATGTCAAATAGGGAGAGCAAGCGGATCAAAATCAATCTAAAAGCCTGCCCTGGCTTCTTTTAGTCATTAAAACCTCTAGCCCACATCTGTCTTTAGTGGGATTCTCTATACCAAATAATCAATATTCCTGTTGAGGGTTTGTGTATGAAAAATAAATGCGTCCCCTTTGTCTTTGTTATGGCTTGAGATCGTTAACATATACTCGCCTCATTTGCCGCCCGTAGCCACAGCTATTAGAAAATAGATTTTCTTGAAATTTACTTTGTACGTACTTTCTATCTATATATTGAATATTAATTGAATCTATATTTTTCTCTAACGATTCACATGCCAACTTGTGGAGACCAGAGAAAATGCACCAAACCATTAGCTGGTGCCAATCATTCCATGATTCTGCTCTTTCCTCAGCCTGATCCCAAACTCTACTCAGTTGTGGAAAGTAGCCTCCATTATCTGGACGAAGCTTACCATCTGAGATTTCAATCTCCGCCGGCCATAACAACTTGGTTTCTCTAAATATCCTACTGAACTTCATTTTTTCTAGGTGCCATAACGCCCAAAGCAGTGGTTTATCCACTGCCTTTGTTTGTTATACCTTTTTTATTCGATAGTTTCTCTACCGCTGATTTTTGGGCAGCTTTATAGCGACGGATATTTTCATTAACATCGTTCGTTCGCTCAAACTCTACGTTTGTTGGTAATGGAATATCATTACTAAAGTCAGGATTTTTACGATACTTTAAGAGTGCAAATCTGACTAAAATTAACGCGAAACCTATTAGTAAAAATATTATTGATACAACTGCTTCTTCACTCCCGGTTACCTCTATACCACTCCTTTTAGTTGTAATCTCATCCGGGTTTATAAGGCCGTAAATGGAGAACAATACCAAGCTAGGCCCCAGAAAAGTGCAAGCCATCCGCACCTGATTGTAAACTTTGACAGTGGTACTCATAGTCTTACCATGAACGTATAACAGCTTATTAGAGGTCCATTGCTTTGTTGAGCAACTCTTTGTTTTGTTCCATGCCTTTAAAATAATCAGTTCCTTTTTCAACATAGTTGATGTACTTATTTACTCTGTAGCGTTGTAACAGGCTGACACGGTTAGAAAGTTTAAAGGCAGCCTGTTTGTATTCATGCAATGCTAAATCAATTAGTTGATCTTGGTTGTATACAAGTTGAACATATCTCTCAGGGTCAATCTCTATGATATTTTCAAAATTTGCGTTATTTAGAGAAAAGACGACCCGGCGTAATGAGTTATCAAGTTCTGTCGCAAATGCTGGATCAATTTGAGAAAGAGTAGTTGCAGCTTCAGATGAGGACTGGTCATTTTTCCCGATGTCATGATTAAGTTGGCTGGCTAACGTGGCACGCCAAGGTTCAAATTTTTCAACTGGTGGATTGTCTTTTCTGAAGTGCTCGGTAGCCCTGTCATAGTCTTTCAGATGCTTCCATGTTTTGAGTATTTGAAAGATGGCCTGATTGTAGATGCGAGAACTTGATAAGCGTGCAGAAGTGTAATCGGACATTGACTTAAGTAGCCAGCCGATAAAAATACCTGCCAATACTATCGTAATCTCGTTCATCAATTGCCTCTAACGTTGGCTTCAGCGGTGAGCAGGCCTACTCTGCATGGCTCGTGACAGGGCCAATAAGCCGCTGCAAGCGGCTATTATGTCGACCGTGGCGCTACGACGAGAACCACACCAAAACCTACCGAAACAACCTGTTGATTACCGCGAGAAAAGGGGTGGATATTATCCAAAACGCAAGTGGAAGCGGCCAGATCGCTCCCAGCCCAGCCCTCACATCACACGACCAGTTGGGATCACTTCCAGGAATCGCGAGCACTTGCAAAACACGGCATATTGTTATCGCAAGTGCCGCTACAAATGGATATGCGACTCCAGCGGCAAGAAAGCATACTATAACAGTGGCCGTATCGGCCCCCGCGCGATATGCAATAACGCTGCAGGTAGCTGCCACAATGCACGACGCACAAGACAATAGTATTTTTCCGAAAACCACCCCACTAGCCATAATTCTCTCCAGGATATCGCGATCACTTTCATTATGACATAACAGTGAATTAATAGGCCTTGAGGCTTATTAATTCACTGTTAAGTATATGAAAGCTGTAACCACTTTAATTCGGATAGCACTCATTTTTTTATGGCTAATTTTGTTTATCACCTTATTGGAAAGGTACAATATTATTCCCAGTACTAACATGACTCACTTGACACATAACAGTATGTTAATGAGGCCTTCGGCCTCATAATAATTATTAGAAGGCCGCCTTTTATTTTCTTATTCCTAATATGCATATCTTTTAACATATTGAAAATAATAGATTAATTATTATCGTAGGGTGATAAAAAGGCGGTTGGCCTTAAAAAACATTAACTTGGGGTACGGATTGAATAGGCTTGAAAAAGCTAGCCTCAAGGGGGAGGTTAATATCATGCGGAAATATCCCTTTCTTCAATCCGTTGAATCATTCATGCGGGTTCGCCATTACTGCAAGCGCACAATGTCCAATTACCTTTATGGGGTGAATATTTCATACTTTTTAATTACAAGCAACATACAAAATATTTGGGCGATACTCACATTGCAATAAGAATTGAAAAGTAAAAGGGAAACAGAAAAAGGAGCGCCGTTATTTTCGTGCTAGGCGGTTACCCTTGTATGAATTACTGAGATCTAAATATTTAACACATCCACAAATAATGTAAGACGTTG
>NZ_CEXWTU010000374.1:0-2751 GCF_982758155.1 Marinagarivorans sp.
GGACCATCTGTAGCAAACACCTCATACTCTTCCTTAGACACGAAAACGTCTCCTGCAGAAGCTTTTGGATACTCTTTACCTGGAAGAGAGGTGATGGTTTTTAAAGTAGTATTGAGAAGGTTGTCTGCATACTCTTTAGTGATTAGGTTTTTATCTGAAAAGCTAAATTCTCCTGAGTACTCTAAAGGAGCCTCCACAGAAGAGCTTCCATCCACTTTGACGGCGTGAGCAACCTGAGTGTCTACATACATTTTCGTAGCTGCGTGCAGAGGTTGGATAGGATCTTTAGTAATTAAAGGTTTGCTCAACCTGGGGTTAGTTTTGTCTAGGGCGGTCTTACTAACCTTGCTTTGTAAGGCATTTAATTTGTTAGCTGTAACCTTTACGGAGGACGTGAGAGATTTTAGAAAGCTCTCTTTACTTACTTTTTTTGTAATTCCGTTTTGGACTATAACCAAAAAATCTCCTGCAGACGCAGTAGATATTTCAGGAAGTTTAGATATTTTTATACTCATAATTTTTATTAATTAAATATCCGATAGATATTATTAGTGTTTTCCTTATCCCTCAAGGTTCTCCCCTGACTCTGTACTTAACCCTCCCATATCTGAAAAAAGTATATCTGACGTTTGCTCCCCCTCAACAATGGATGACCCCTCAGAGTCTATAACATAGTTGACGTCCTCAGACTCATCATATACAATCCTCAGCTCTGCCGCTATAACATCTAAAACTCTGAGTAAAGATTCTACATCTCCTGGAGGGATGTGGTTGGTTTCCTCAACTTTTGAAACACCTCTTACAAATAGTCTTGGAGAACTAGTAAATGAAATTCCTCTAGAGCTTGATTCTATAGAAGATCCATTGTACAGTGCTGTATCTCTAGCTTTTATCTTTACAACTCCATTTGAAAGAGCTGCAGAAAATACACTATCCCTCGAGTTAACTGCATTTACTATATTAGCTTTAAGTCTTTCTACGGCTAGGTGTATTTGCGCATTTGTTTCCACCCCTGTTGTATAAGGGATAACATTCGATACTATACCAAAAACGGTGATAGAGTCTGTAAGCACTCCTGTAAAAATTTCCGCAAGACCGTTAGTCCCATTTGAGAGTCCCCAGTTAGGTTCTAAATAAGCAATTGTTGCTGTATTCCCATACACATCTGTAGTATACAAGTGTAAGGGGTTTTTAGCGAAGGTAAAAAACCCTTGTGGCCCTCCCTCAAGACTCCCCTCTCCTGGAGGGGACCCTATATAAGCCTCTATTTGTATATCCTCTAGAGCGATATATGTAGTGTCCTTTCCTTCAACTTTAGTTGAGGGCCTAGACTTACCTTCTACATACGACACCAATACAGACAAAAGGTTAAATCTATTTATTTTATCCCTAGTCTTATTTCCCCCACCTATAGCACTGGTAAGGTTTAGGGTGTTTTTGTAGAGAGCTTTTCTAGCTTGCAGGTACTTTTTATGTATTATATCAATAATGTTTACACTCATCATTTTATATATTAATGCGTAAAGTTACAAATTTTTAAGTACTGTACTGTATATTTTACTAAATTTTTTTGGAATTCTCATAGTATTTATATATACACTGCTCCTCTTAGGTAAATCTTCGAACCTTTTTAAAGCCCTACTTTCTATTAAGTTTAATGGAGTAGTACTGTCGGGCATATCTCCTGCCTGCAGCCCTAACGCTGAATGAGAAAAGTAATGTCCAATAAACGGCAAATTATCTGACAAGTAAAGTTCGTTCCCGTAGGTATAAAAAGGACCTGAAACCTCATAAGAGATTAAAACAACTTCCTCTTCTTCTACCTCCTCTTTAACCCCCCTATCAAACCCTGCTGAGGGAGAATCCTCTGCAGTACCGCTTAAAGGCGCGTAAGATATTGCAACGTCCATGATTGTCGGAAAGTAGTGAGTAGTTGTTAGTCCACACCCTCTTTCAGTTCTAGATCCTCCTCCAAACAAAAATGAAAACTCATCCTTTTGATCGTACAAGGTATCAACTCCTAAAGAGATCTCTTCCGAAAATTCCATAAAATCTCTAACTTTTATTATGGCCTTAGACACACTAGTAGGGTTAACTCCCCAACCATACGCCGTAGTTGGGAGGTCTACATCTTCTCCTGCATAACTCTTGACATAGTCTATGTAAGCCTCGATATAGTGTATCTGATCAGGGCTATAAGTTATCCTCGTCCCGCGAGTCTCTATCTCTAATTCTGTATCGTAAGCTTTACTAACTTTATTAACACTGGAGAATCTGCCTGATCGAGAGGGGTGATGAGGGAGGCTTACGCATAATTGACTTTTATCGTAATAAGCCCCATACCCTGAAGGCAAATAGTCCGCAGAGAGTGTCGGAGAATCTCCATTAATAGTAAGATAGTTCTTCATGATAAGATCATATATCTCTGACTTAATTGTAGAGTGTATAAAGTACTTAGCATGCTTTTTAATGTAGTCATCGCCTTCTTGGTAAGGATATATCTCTGACAGCGCTTCATTCGTAATTTCGTCTAGATTTATGTGGTCATAAGATAATGCTCTAAACTTAGGGGCGTACTGCATCGCGTTTGTTAAATCCAAATAAGTAATGTTTGAATATCCGTCCAGAGGGAGATCATTCAGAATTCCGTCTGGATGAATTAAATTCGATCCATCTAACCTATATAGTTGGGGGTTGTTGTACGAATACTTTGAAGGCTGTAAAGGTTCAAATTTAAATCCTAAAACCTCT
>NZ_CEXWTU010000375.1:0-2712 GCF_982758155.1 Marinagarivorans sp.
TAATCGGATAAACTATTATTGCCTCGTCCCTTACACTTCTATCACACCTATAACGCCCAAAGCGTTTTACCTAAACCAAAACCCACCGCGCCATAGTGCTTTGTGCGTACAAGCGGGCTTTGCTCGAAGGTCGTGCCGGCGAGGTTATCGTAACGCACATATACGCCGAATAACCAGCCGCTAGTGCTTCGGTGCCGCAAAGATACTTTACTGTAACTGCCCGAGTAACCCGCATGCGCTTGGTACACTGGCCGCGTTTCAGTGGCGTACTCTTGCGTTACGCCATAATAATAATCATGGTATTTCTCGCTGCCCCATAACGCGCCCAGCGATACGCCCATATCCCAAGCCCCCAAAACCGCGGGCTTGCGCCATACCAAGCGGGGATTAAAAACATACCCACGCTGGCGAATACCTTCGCCACCCACCGTAACAACAATACGCGCGGGAAAACGCAAAGCCCAGCCGTTGTTAAAACTAGGGCCGGCCAGGCGAATGTTTAGCGATGGTCCCGCTTCAAAAGCCGAGTCTAGCGCGGGCATGCCCGCCCTTGCGTTGTTATCGTCGCCGTCGCCACTTAACGCGGCATCCGCCGAAAGATTAAACTGGATTCGACTGTTCTCGAATATCTCGCCACGGGCACCGTCGCGATTAATTTTGATATAGCGCCCCGTGTATAAAATGAGTGGCAAAGGCAGGACCTTAACGTGCGTTTGATTAGAGCCACGGTAATCCGGTAACGCTTGCCCGCCAAGCCCAAGCCCCACTTCCCACCGTGGCTTTTTATCGGTTGCGGATGGCGTATTGCGGTCGCTTTTAACGTCGGAATACGCTAGAGGACTCATCCCCAGTAACGCAACCAACAATATCGGCGCTAAACGTATGATCCGCGCTACAATCCCCGCCGATAAATTACGCAATGCTTGAAATAGGGCTAGGTCGGTAAATGCTCTCAATGGCTGGGTCTCTGAAGGGGTCGTTATTGTAGTTAATCGCCAACTCAATCACAAAAATGCGGCGCGCTGAATTTTACGGTGCGGTTTCTTGCATAGCTACCGTCTTTTGAGAAATAAACAAGGAGCTTGACGATGTTCACTTCAAAACAACAACGATTTACACCGCCCCCGCTAAAGCAATGCGCGCTGGTATTGTTATTAGCCAGCTTGCCATTTGCGCTAATTGCCTGCGGCGCCGGGGGGGGAGAAGCACAAAGCACCGTGCCATCCGATACACACCCAGGGATTATTGCTTTACCTGATGTCGGTGAAACCGCACCCGAGCCGCAAGGCAGCGAGGCCTCTCTTCCCGCTGCCACTACATCTTTCTTTTTTAGTTATGACGAATCGGGTAGTACTGCAGCACGCGATTTAACCTTTGCTGCACTTTCGAGTGGCCAACCCCCACAGCGCAGCTGGGGCCGGCCTTATGAATATTTGAACGCCGAGAATTTTGATCATTTTGATTTAACAATGGCTGCGCCTTTTAATGTTTCTATGGGGCTTTATAAAGCGACCGCCAACGAAATTCCTGTTGGCCGTAATATAGAGGGCTCGCTTTATGCGCTGGGCATTAACCTTACCGGCCCCGTGCTCACCCACGAAGAGCGCGAAAATGTTGCACTCACGCTATTAGTCGATATCTCTGGGTCCATGAAAGCCCCTTACTCCGATGCTGCCCGTGGCGAAATTGTTACGCGCCTGCAAGTGGTTCAAGAAGGCTTGTTTCGCCTACTCACACAACTGAAAGATGGCGACATTCTCAGCTTAGTCACCTTTGAAAACCGTGCGCTAACTGTGGTCGAACGCTGGGTTTACCAAGCCGATGACAACACCTTCTTTAATGCCATCGCCAGTCTTAAAGCCAACGGCACTACCAATTTAGACCAAGGCATTAACGAGGCATATAGTGCAGCCAACGCGCTATTCGACCCAGAGAAATCTAATCGCGTGATTATTTTAACCGACGCCAACGCCAATACCGGCGAAGTCGACCCTGCCATTATTGCGCAGCATACGGTTATTAACGATCTCGAAGGTATTCACTTTTCAGGTGTGGGCATTGGTGAAGGTTTTAACGATCGCTTTTTGAATGAGCTGACCGATATAGGGAAAGGTACCTATTCCGCCATGATCACCCCCGGCGATGCCGAGCGCATTTTTGCCGATAATTTTATGCGCTTTTTATCGCCTGCGGTTAAAAACGTAAAATTCCAGCTCACCTACCCACAAGTCCTTAATCAGTTTTATTCCGCCGCCGAAGATATTTCTACCAACCCCGACGAGGTTAGCAGTATTAATTTTTCGTATAATTCGGAGCAGTTCTTTTTAGAAATATTTGAGGGCGCCGGTTTTTTAGATCAAACGCTTGAAATTACACTGGGGGTTACTTTTACCGATGCACAAGGGGAAGACCAGCAAATTAGCATCACCAAAACTTTAGCCCAACTACAAGCCGTGGGTGAAGATGAAATTAAATCGGCCATTACCGTCACTACCTTAGCGCAATTGGTGGCAGGGGAAGTCACCTGCTCAGAAGTAATAAGCAGCAGTTTATACAAACAAGATATTCGCACCTACACCTTCGAAAAATACAAACAAGGTGTTAAGGATTTTTGTTCGGCAGGTTAATCACACAAGACCAAGGCATGGCTCACAGAGCGTAACTATTCAGCCATGCTCGAATAGGCCGGCAAATTGATCACTTTCTGGGCCG
>NZ_CEXWTU010000376.1:0-2709 GCF_982758155.1 Marinagarivorans sp.
GACAGAGGCATATCTGTTTACAACCCAACGAGTGGTGACTTTTCTCATGCCCTCTAGCAGGACAATTTTATCCGGTCTATTTATGCCGATAGCAGCGGTACTCAATGGCTAGGTTTGGCGCGCGGTGAGGTGGTTCGGCTCGACCGTTACGCCAGTACAGTAACAAGCCTTGTGAATGATCCCCGTAATGACAATAGCCTCACCAGCTCCGAAGTTTTATCAATGGTAGAAGATAAGCAGGGCAATTTTTGGGTCGGCACACGCGGCGGGCTCAATTATATCAACCGGCACACTGGGGATATCACCCGCTACACCCATCGTGATGAGGTGCGGGGAATTCTACCATCACCTGCTGTGAGCTCATTGATACTGCAAGGTGACAACATACTGTGGGTGGGTACCCCTTGGGGGGGCTTAACTCGCCTGAATACCGATACGAAAGCTTTTAAACAATACAGTGTGGAAGACGGTAACCCACACAGCCTAGCCAACCGCGAAGCCTGGTCAATGCATCTGGATAAGGACGGGGTTCTTTGGGTGGGCACCCAAAATGGATACTTGCACCGTTACCGCCCCAAAACAGATGATTTTATCCGTTACTATTTTGCCGCTGCGGGCGGCAGTAGCGCTGGGCGTGCCGTGAGTATTGATGAAGATAGTAACGGTAACCTTTGGATTTCTGGAGATTTTGGCTTATACCGCTTCCCTGAAGCCAGCCGGCAGCCGGGTGCCGAGCAACGGAATATGGCTGAGCTATTCGAATATATCGGCCGAGAGGAAAATGCCGCCGGTTTGCGCATTGACACACCAGTGGCACGGCATGTCTTCGAAGCTGCCAATAACGACCTTTGGATTGCGACCGGCGGCGCAGGCATTATGCGCTGGCGCCCCAGCGATGGTTCTTCGCAAACCTATACGGAAGCCGATGGCCTAATCAGCAATAGCGTAACGGCAATAACACAAGATGCCCAGGGGTATATGTGGGTGAGTACAGAGGCCGGAATTTCACGCCTCAACCTTAAAACCAATACCTACAAAAACTTTACCTCGGCTAATGGTTTACCCGGTAATGGCTTTGTAGTCGGCGCCGTTATCAATACCTCCCGTGGGGAAGTCGCCTTCGGTGGGCTAAAAGGCATGAGTATTATCAAGCCCCAACTCACTTATGCCAACGTATTTCAAGCGCCGCTTATACTAACCGAGCTGAATCTATTTACAGAGCCCGTGATGGTCAACGAGCGCTATACCGATATATTTGGCCGGCAAGCTCTTTTAGAAAATGAAGATCTATTAACGTTGCCAACAACCCCATACCAGCTCGACGATGTTGTATTGAATCATAAGCAATCGGTCATTAGTTTTGAGTTTTCACTGTTGAGTTATGACGTTCCAGAAAAGACAACCTATCGCTATAAGCTCGATGGGTTTAATGATAAATGGTCTAAACCTACGGCCCAACGTATCGCGACTTATACCAATCTAGACCCAGGCAAATACCGCTTTCGTGTTCAGGCGATAAATAACGAAGGTTTACCGATGCGCAGTGAAATTAACCTTGCCATTAAGGTGCTACCGCCATGGTGGCAAACGTGGTGGGCTTACAGTTTTTATGCGATGGCCTTGTTTGGCGGGATATTTCGTATTATTTATTCGCAATACCAAAAACGCCATTTTGCCGAGCACCAAAACAAACTGCTGGAAGCCAAAGTCAGTGAGCGTACCGAAGCATTGAACCTCGCATACCAAAAAATGGAAGCGGCAAGTTATACCGATGCTTTAACGCAGCTACGTAATCGTCACTATTTTCAGGACGCCATGCCTATTGAGGTGGCCCGAATACATCGAGCTTTCAATAAGCTCACCACTGAGCAAGAGCGCGCTACCTCAGAGCGACATGCCGCATTTTTAGTGTTGGATATAGACCACTTTAAGCGCGTCAATGATGAGTACGGGCATGCGGGTGGTGATATTGTATTAAAAGCGGTATCCGAGGCTTTGCGGCAATGCCTTCGGGAAACTGATTACCTTTTCCGCTGGGGCGGGGAAGAGTTTTTAGTGACCTACGTTGACCAAAAGCTCGGCGCCCTAACGCAAATTATGGCTCGGATCCGACGGGCCATCGAAGCCTTGCATATTGAGCTTGAAGATCAGCAGTGCATAACGGTGACTTGCTCTATCGGCGCCTGCCATTACCCCTTTGATGCGAGGCAGCCAGATTGGGCAAGTACCGAACAAATTATTGCATTAGCCGACTGGTGCTTATACCTTGCGAAAAACGCTGGCCGAAACCGCTGCGCTTCAATTCTTTTGCACAAACCTCCAGGGGAATCATACAAGTCATTCTTTTCGAATATCGATCAACGCATTCAAGACGGTGTCGCCTCTGTAGAGGGCGTGGATTACCAACATCACGGTTTAACCTAAAAACCGTAGTTGAAAGCGAGTGCCTGTCCCGCTATTTTTTTGCGACCACGAAAAGTACTTAGGGTCGAGGAAAAAATACTTTATCCAATAATACTTGCCTCCTGCTTCCTCAACAGCGTTGCTCAAAGCGTTACATGCCTCGATAACTGCTCCACGACATTATGCTCCTGCAATGTCTAATAAGGGGCTCCTGCCCCGATGCGTTACGCTACTGACCTATGTCCTATAGGCCCCGGTATGCGCCCCTTCAAGCGCCTTGCTGAGAAAGCAGGATCCTTCGTCTAA
>NZ_CEXWTU010000377.1:0-2691 GCF_982758155.1 Marinagarivorans sp.
AATAGCCGGCTATTGCAAATGTTTTTAACGAAGGCAAGCGTGCACCCGGGAATTCAAAAACGGGCAGTTATTTCATGCAAGCCCCTAAGGAACGGGCAACAATACTTCATATACTAATACTTGATGTCGCCATCCTTACCGTCGTTGCTAAAGTGCTGCAAGCCGCAGTAACTACTCCTGGAATGCTCCTGCTATCGCGCATTAGCGCTTCCTGCTCCACAAACGTAACATTAGAGGCCGGTTGCGGGTGAAGCTGTCTTGATAGTGACTTACACAGCCATCCAGCATAGATTGCGGCAACGGCCCCACCAACACCACTTCTTTCGCCCTGATATAACCAGCCCCATCACTGTCCTATTAATGCCACGCTTAAACCTTACTTAATAGTTGAAAGCAATCCGACACAGGGGACCTCTAAGATTTTTGGTTGAGATCGCTGCCGCATTCAGTTAATCTTCTGCTTTAAAAATGGAGTTTAATCGTTATGGAAGCAAAGAGTATGAGAATAAAAACTAATGAACGGCCTAATACTTTAAAGGACTATTTAAAAGACGATTTTTTGTCATCGTTACTTTTTGATATCAAGCAAGCTGGTGGAATGAAATCTTGTTTGGTTGATATGACACACAAGTGCAATTTGCGTTGCGAAGGTTGTTATTTTTTTGTTGAAGGCATGGATCATCAAAAAAAAGTTGAGACTGAAGCGGAGTTTGATGCTTTTATCCAGTCGGAATTACAGCGCGGCACGAATATGGTCACCGCACTGGGTGGTGAGCCAGCGCTAGAGATCGCGCGTTTAAAAAAACTCACAGAACATTTTCAAGTAACAACGGTAACCAACGGTACTCTTGAGATCCCCTATGATGACTTAAAAGAGCTACGTATTGCGGTATCTTTTTGGGGCGATAAAGTCAGAGATAAAGAGCTGAGAGGTAATGGAAAGAGGGATATTTTTTCCCAAGCTAAAGCGAATTTCAAGAACGATCCTAGAGTTGTATGGTATTACACCATCGTTCCCGGCTTTACAGAGGGCGTCGAAGAGGCTACTCGGGAGATGATTGAGAATGGCAATTTTGTTACCTACAATTTTTATGGCGACCTAGCCGATTTAGGTGGGCGCTATAGTCATACCGAGGGCTTTAAAAATAGTATTGATATTATTGATCGCATGATAGCGCAATACCCCGATAAAATCGTATCGAGCCCGCACATCAATAATACAATCTCCTCCCGCCATCTTTTTGGCAAAAAATGGGGTTACGAAGTTTGTCCGAATGTGACCTTTGATCACCCCGAAAACTTAGAGCGAGTGAAAACGGGTAAATCCTACGGCAATCACTTTAAGGCCTATAACGCAGACTTAGCCTCAACACGGCGCTGCTGTGTTGGCAATGCCCGAGATTGTGATACCTGTACCGACTTGTGGGCTTTTTATGGCTGGGTGGTTGGTTCAATGAAGGCGCATCTAAAAAACAAAGGCGATTTCACCCAGTGGTTATGCACTACCTATATGTTTTATTTAAAAACAGGATTTATCGATTTGCAAAAAGGCGCGAAGCTATTACCTGAAATGCATCGTCGAATGGCTCTCGCAAGCGAGCCTCGAATAGCGCCTACAGAGGCCATCGATTATATTGAAATGGCTTGAAGTAATATAATATGCATAAGAATAAAGTCTTGGATTTTGGCCCAGTGACCGGCTGCCAAATGGGTTACGCCCCGCTTGGAAAACCTTTAATGTCGGTCATTTGTTATTATGTTGATGGGCTGTTAATAGATACTGGCGCGCACAATGCCAATCGCTCTTTTCAAAAGATGACCAATCACCTTTCAATCGATCAGGTGACTCTTACCCATTATCATGAAGATCATAGTGGCAATGCCCGCTATATCCAAAACACCCGTAATGTGCCTATTTATGGCCACCCACTTACGGTTGAAAAAATGGCCCACGGCTTTACCTTAAAGCCGTATGAACATTATATGTGGGGCGCAGCTAAACCAGTAAGGCTTGAGCCTATCCCTGCTTGCATTGAGACCAATCAATATATTTTTGAGTATTACCACACTCCTGGTCACGCTGAAGATCACCTCGTCTATTTAGAAAAAAATAATGGCTGGTTATTCTCAGGGGACATGTTTCTGGCTACGCGAATAAAATATTTTCGTAAAGATGAATGTTTGGCCACATTAATAGACTCGCTAAAGAGGATTGAGCAACTGGATTTCGACACAGTATTTTGTGGCCATAACCCTCAACTGAAAAATGGTAAGGCCATGATAAGAAAGAAACTCAAATATTTACAATCTTTTAGGGACAGTATTTATTCATTGCTTGAAAAAGGTATGACAACCCAAGAAGTATGCACTGAACTTTGCCATAAAGAAGACCGCTTCACTTTATATTTCACCCTTGGTGATGTTAGCTTTAAAAATATGGTACTCAGTGCTATTCACTCATTCGAACAAGAAATAGTAGATAACATCTAATTTAAGCTAGTTTTTTGAGCCTGATGAAATAATACGTTTTTAACCAACATCGTTATCACTCACAGGGACGCTATCTGTTCTGGTCAACTAAAAAAATAGCCTTTCTGATATTGGGTTGATTTTAGTGCAGATACAGGATAAAAGTATTAGGGTCGAGGCAATAATAGTTTATCCAATTAGGCGAAGAGGGCCTGCAGGGAG
>NZ_CEXWTU010000378.1:0-2670 GCF_982758155.1 Marinagarivorans sp.
AGGCAGGTTATTAGAATAACGCATCGGGGCAGGAAGCCCCTTATTAGACATTGCATCCGTATAGGGATATACGTTACTAGGGTAATGCAGGAGCTATTACCGAGGAGCATAATGTCGTGGAGCAGTTATCGATCGGCTTTCTTATCGAGACGCTTAAAGGGGCGCATGCCGGGGCCTATACGGATATAGGTCATTAGGGTAACGCATGGAGCAGTTACCGAGGCATGTAACGCTTTGAGCAACGAAGGTAAGGAGGCCGAGATCAAGCATTAGTGGATGAAATATTGTTTCCTCGCCCCGAATAGCCGGCTATTACAAATATTTTTAACGAAGGCAAGCGTGTACCCAGGAATTCAAAAGCGGGAAGTTATTTAGTGCACGCCCCTTAGTGATACCCGTTAATTACGGCTGTAACTGCACACAATGTAACCATCGGTTCATAGGCGTCTATACTAATATCTTGAACTCGGTGAATATTTTGGCTGACCAGATTTGGTGCGCCACTACAGTGCATGGATACAGGTTTTTAAGGGTAAACATATGAGCAAGTATTTCACATGGGGTCTTAAGGCTAAAACCGTGCTGGTACTGGGTGGGTTGATATCCTTATTGCTGATAGTCGTAAGCATTAGTAGTTATTGGCAATCGAAAAATCTTGCTCAAAATAAAGCCCTTGAACTCGAACAGAGTAAGTACTTGGTGCTTAAAAGTGCCATGGAGGTGGAGCTGGAAAACCACCAGCGGAACCTGCTTTCGCTGCGTGATGTACCGCCTATTCAAGCAATTTTACGCGCTCGCGCTAATAACGGTATCGACCCAAATAACGGCAATACACTCAAAGAGTGGCGCCATCGTCTTACCGTGATATTCACCGCATTTTTGCGCAATCACCCCGAATACCAGCAGCTCAGGTTTATTGATGCCGCCGGTAATGAACTGGTCAGAGTCGACCGTACGGTGAATGGCGAGGTCATATTAGTAACAGAACTGCAAAATAAAGCCAATTCGCTTTATGTCAGCGAAACAATCAACTTAAAAGCCGGAGAGACCTACTACTCTGATGTCAGCCTAAACAGGGAGCATGGTGTCATTCAGGTACCTTATTTTCCCGTTTTGAGGGTAGCCACCCCCGTTGTGAGTAATGATGAAGCCGTCATTGGCCTCGTGGTCATGAATCTTTCTACTGAGCGGTTGTTTGAGGGCATTACTTCTGACGTGAATGGCGCGCAAAGAGATATTGTTGATGCCCAAGGTTACTATATTAAGAGTGACGATCGCGCTAAAGCCTTTGGCGCTGACCTGGGTTTCGATTACCGCTTAAGTACGGAACACCCAGACATGGCTAACGCCGCTCTTCTTCACGATCAGTTCATCCAGTACGATGTGAACGAGAAAGAACTGAAGGGATTTCAAAAAGTGTTTTTCTCACCGCAGGATAAAACACGTTACTGGCTGCTGACGTTCCATATTCCAGAAAACGTGGTATTCGCAGGCATTGTTAGCTCACTGCAACAAATATTGATATTCAGCTTTTTTATAGGCGTACTCTCAATTTTCCTTATTATCTGGTTTGTTTCAAAGCGAATAGTGACACCTGTGCTGTCTATGGCGGCAGCCTATGATCAGTTAGATGCCGGTGATTTAACGGTGCGCATTGATGAATCGCAGGCTAGCGATGAATTTTTATCCCTGTATTCAGGGTTTAATACATTTGCCGCCAACCAACAGCGGGCAACAGCGCAGCTGAAGAATGAAGTTGCCGAGCAAATAAAGCGATTGTCGGCGGTCATCGATAATATTGTCGATGGCATTATTACCATTAATGAACGTGGCACGATTGAATCATTTAACCCGGCCGCAAGGCGTATTTTTGGTTACCTCAATGATGAAGTCATTGGTCAAAATATCAAGATGCTAATGCCAGATCCCTATCATCGAGAGCATGATGGTTATTTAGATAACTTTATAAGAACCGGCGAAAAAAAGGTGATTGGCGTCGGTCGCGAGGTTATCGGCCTGCGCAAAGATGGCAGCCAATTCCCAATGGAGCTAGGGATAAGTGAGCTTAGCGTCGACAATGCCCGGCATTTTGTCGGCATCACCCGTGACATCACCGAACGCCACAGTGCGGAAGCTGCGCTACAGCAAGCTAAACACAGTGCCGAGGCTGCGAGTCAGTCCAAGAGTGAGTTCCTTGCCAGCATGAGCCATGAAATACGCACACCGATGAACGGTGTTATTGGCATGCTGCACCTGCTAAGCAAAGAGTCCATGACGACGAAACAACAGCACTATACCGAGACCGCAAAATACAGCGCAGACTCTTTACTCACCCTGATCAATGATATTTTAGATATATCAAAAATTGAGGCCGGTAAACTCAATATTGAAGACATTGATTTTAATCTTAAAAGTTTATTTAAAGATGTATCTGGAGCTATGGCTCCGCGAGTGCATGATCTTGACCTTGAATTTATTTTAGATATCGGCGGTATCCAAAACCAAACGGTGTTGGGAGACCCTGGGCGCCTACGGCAAATACTGACCAATTTAATCGGTAATGCCATTAAATTTACTCGGCAAGGTGAAATTATCCTTCGCGCCAGCCTTAGTGATAGTGATAACGATCAGTTGCAATTACGCTGCGATATTATTGATACCGGTATTGGA
>NZ_CEXWTU010000379.1:0-2668 GCF_982758155.1 Marinagarivorans sp.
AGCTTTCTGTGAAGTAGGATAAAAAGCATGCTGCTGTGATGCTGCCGCCTTCGCGACCACCGATATTGGCGAGATCGGCAAAGTTGCTCTTTAATGATTTTTTGTAGTCATCCCACAGGGGCAGCTGCCAAGCGCGATCATGGGTGTTCTGTCCTGCCTGCAACAGTTTGTCGGCCAACGCCTGGTCGTTGGCGAATAAACCCGTTGCGTGGTTGCCGAGCGCAATAACGCAGGCGCCCGTTAGCGTGGCGATATCCACAACGCTCTTAGGCTTGAAGCGTTCGACGTAGGTAAGGGCATCGCAGAGTACTAGGCGGCCTTCGGCGTCGGTATTGAGCACTTCGATGGTTCGGCCAGACATTGATGTTACAACATCGCCGGGCTTGGTTGCGCCGCCGCTTGGCATATTTTCGGCGGCAGCGATAACAGCAACAACATGAACCTTAGCTTTGAGTGTAACCAGGGCGTGCATTGTGCCCATTACGCTGGCAGCACCGCACATATCAAATTTCATTTCATCCATGCCTGGGCCAGGTTTCAAGCTTATTCCGCCCGTATCGAATGTAATGCCTTTCCCGACGATGACGTTGGGCGATTTACTGGTTTTACCTTTGTATTCCATCACAATAAGTTTGGGCGGTTGATCGCTACCGGCAGAAACAGACAGTAGCGAGCCCATGCCGAGTTTTTTCATCTCAGCAGCTTCCACAATTTTTGTGGTGAACTTGGGGTTGTTTTTGGCGAGCAGCTTAGCTTGCTCGGCTAGGTAGGTGGGCGTGCAAATGTTGCCGGGTAAATTGCCAAGCTCTTTGGCCACGTTCATGCCTATTCCCAGCCCGCTTCCTTCTGTACAACCTTTTTTAAATTCACTGGCGGTGTTGGTTTTAGGGTGGGCTAGCGTCACTTTTTGCAGTTCTGGAAGTGGATTATGCCCAGGCTTTGTGTGGGTGTATCGGTAGTGCTCTGTTATAAGCTCTTGACTTAGTATACGTGCGATTGCGGCTTGATCTGTGCCATCAGTTGTGAGCTCATCGCAGTGTAAAGTTGCGTGCGAAATCCCTTTTTTGGTTAAGTTTTTGGCTGCGCTACAAGCCAATTTTCTCAGGGTGTCGTCTTGTATTTGTTTGCTGGTTAGGGTGCCTATTGTCACAATAAGTACGCGAGGTATTTTAGTGCTAGAAGGGTAGAGCCATGCTGTGCTTCCAGCTTCTGAATTTAGGTCGCCGGTCTTTATAAGGCGAGATAATCCGCCGTCACATTCAGAGTCTACGGTTTTGGCAAAGCCAGAGAGCGTTTTCCCTAGGGTAATAAAGACCACGGCACAGTCGGATTTGTATTGGTTGAATGATGCGGTTTTACAAAAAAATTCCATGCTTTACCTAAAGAGAAGAGGTGGATTTGAAACGGATTTATCGTGGACTTGAATGCTGCAAACGCCCATAATTACGCCGCAGTTTAAGGTAAGTCTAGCTGGGCGTCATGTTTTGTGTCTAACTATTGGGCTTGCCTGCTGTCTGTCAAAGATTATGCCCGCTTTAAATCTGGGTGCAAAGCGTGTAGAACGTGCACCCATTCTGTGTGCAAAAAATCCCGAAAACATGATTGGAAGTTGTATTGTGCATTGTCTTAAAAAAATCTTTTTAGCTGCCGTGACTCTGGTAGCTTTGCCTGTTTGTGCTGAGTCCCAATTAGGTGTTTCGGTATCATCGGACGTAGTAACGCTCAACTACAGTCATAGTAGTGATAATAATTCTCAATGGGGGGTGATGGGATTATACAACGACCCTTTACGTGCAAGCCTCATCGCGGCAAATTTTAATGTCGTTGGTCAAGCGGGGGAGTCTAGCGAGTTATACACCGGTTTGGGGTTTAAAGCGGCGATATACGACACCTTCGAGACTGCGGGTTCACTGGCGTTAGGTGGCAGCATTGAATATTCACCTAGCGAATGGTCTGGTTTTGGTGTGCAGGGTCAGCTTTATTATGCGCCAAGTATATTTAGCACCAAAGATGTTGATAAGTATTTAGATTTTCTGATACGAGCCACTTACGATGTTAATGCGCAGGCAAAAGTATTTCTTGGCTGGCAAAGTATCGAGGTTGGCTACGAGGGTGGCGGCTCTGATATTGAAATCGATAAATCCTTTAATCTGGGCTTTTCGCTGTATTTTTAGTGCTTAGGGGTGTACGTGGAATAAGCAGCTGGAATTTGGGTTTGTAGGTGCTTGCTTGGCAAGGCGAAAATATGGCGTAATAGCCGGCTATTGCAAATATTTTTAACGAAGGCAAGCGTGTACCGAGGAATTCAAAAGCGGGAAGTTATTTCATGCACGCCCCTTAGGGGGGGAATACGATTTCATCAGCTAAAGCTTGAGGTCGATATATTCACCTTCGTTGCTCAAAGCGTTAAATGTATCGGCATGCACCCCTTTAAAGCGCCTCGGTAAAAAACCTTAACTAGTAAGCTAGTAGTCTCGTCCCTTGGACGTTTCTTGGTTTTATTTACCGGCACATTCAGCATTAAGTGTGCCGGCTACCTAAAGGCAATATAACTCTGAAGGTGATGTGAATGTCGCCTTTCCATTGAAAGAACTTCAGCCGCATTAAGGTTAATTGTGATAATTTTTCGGTATCTTGCCAAAGAAGTTTTAACCAGCATGGTTGCTGT
>NZ_CEXWTU010000380.1:0-2666 GCF_982758155.1 Marinagarivorans sp.
GTAAGGAGGTCGAGATCAAGTATTATTGGATGAAATATTGTTTCCTCGTCCCTTAGCCGCCGATTAACGGTGGTGTTTACGGTAGTTTCGTGGAGAGCAGTTAAAGGAGTGACTAAACACGTCATTAAAGCGACTAATGGATTGAAAGCCCGACTTTAGCGCGATTTCAGTAATGGCTTCGTCACAGGTGGTTAATAGTCGTTGAGCGTGGGATAACCGGTGTTGAGTTAGGTAATTGATCAGTGTGGTGCCAAAGCTTTTTTGAAATAAATTCATAGCGTAATTGGGGTGCAGGCCAACCAGTTCAGCGATGTTTTGTACGGTGATTTTTTGTGTGTAATTTTGTGCAATAAAGAATGCCATTTTTTCAACTTTCGTCAAATCAGAATTAGAGACGAGAGTAAGACCTTTGGTGCTTGCTTCTGCGGAATAGTGTGCCGCCAATCGTGTGAGTCGCGCTTGCATTTCGAGCAGTACGGGCTGTTCCGCATACTGTGAATGCCCCATTAAATCAGCGGCCCAACTTTCCAATAATTGCACATCTTTATCGGCCTTGTGAACTTGTGATTCGCTGAGCAGCTGGCCTTGCATTAATGCCTGAACAAAACTGTCTGGCAGCCGCCACTGTAAAAATTCTTGCAGGGGAATAGTTGCTACGAGATAAGGTTTTTCGTTTTCGAAGTCGATGACTTGATGCGGAATAGCGCCCCAAAATAAGCTTAATCGACCTGATTCTACAGTGGTTTTTTTACCACCTAGCATATAAGTGATAGAGCCTTCGGGAATAAGGTTGATTTCAATTTCGTTGTGGTGATCTGGGCGAGACATGATGGAGGGTTGCCAGTACATACACGTTAAACCATAGGGTTCAAAATGCGGCCGGGTATGATCAAAAGATACGCTACTATTATTCATTACAAGCAGAACCAGCGGTAGAAAGTGAATGCTATGCGTATTGCGTTTAAACACACATCGTTTAACTTTGCCTATGATCGGTTAAAAATCAATTACTTTTAAGTTAAATTTTATTTTCAGTCGTGACGAGTTTCGCATATTTGGCTTTACCGGTTATTTTTTTGGTAAAGCCATTTTTGTGGGATGATTATCACCGTCTTCCTTAATGCCTATTAATTGCTCGGCTGCCGGGTATATCCCTCGTCACTCAATATGCCGCTATAAAGTTTGATGTAACTCTCAAAATTCAATAATTCTAAGTTGTACTTCTTCAAATTACTTCTTAGCCTAAATATTTATGATAACGTTAACTTTTTGGTGGTCTGCGCATTAATCGGTGGCCGTAATAATCGTCTAGGGGAGGTTTACTCATGAGTCATAAAGACACTTTATTCAGCAAGTATTTTGGCATGAACGCTAAGCGTTTGATGCTTCTTACCTTTTGCAGTATAGCCTTGCCTTGCGTGGCATTAACGGGGGCGTACCAGCCACCCGACGGGGAAAAAATACTGATCGTTGGGCAAGACACTATCAGTATTGATGCTTATAACGATTCCATCGGTATAACGCCCGGTGGAGTGACGACCTATATTAACTTGAGCGATTTGAGCGGTTTGATCACGCAGGTGGATAATGGCGGGGGGCCGAATAATGCGGGTTATTTGCAGGCAAATTACCCGAACAGTGTGCATGCCATGGCGGTTTATTTGGTGAATCAGCTTGATGGCGTTAACAGTGGTTTTTACGATGGCGAGATGGATGAGTTAATTCGTATTTTGGCCAGTTGGGAGCGCCCGATATTTTTGCGTTGGGGCTATGAGGCCGATGGCGCTTGGAACGGTTATGACCCCGAGGCTTATCGCTTGGCGTTTCGGCGTATGGCCAATAAAGTAAAGGCTGCTGGCGCAACAAATATCGTGATGGTGTGGCAGGTTGCTAGCTACTGTGGCGGTTCTTTGGGCGGGCGTTCATTTCAGGATTGGTATCCCGGTGATGAGTATGTTGATTGGCTGGGCATGTCTTACTTTACACCGCAAGATTGTAATAACACCGCCGTGGATAGCTTTATAGACTTTGCTCGCACCAAGCAAAAGCCGGTTTTAATTGCTGAGTCTGCATCGCAACGCTATGACCTTGAGCAGGGCACTTACAACGCAAGCGCACAGCGCACACTGGCGGATCAAAACAAAACAGGCGAACAAATTTGGAACGAGTGGTTTGCTAATTATTTTAATTTCATTGAACGCAATGATGATTTAATTAAAGCTGTTGCCTATATTAATGCCGACTGGGATTCCCAAGCATTGTGGAAAGCACCTTATCCTGAAGGTTATTGGGGCGATACTCGCGTTCAAACCAATAATTATATTCGTGATTTATGGGTTGCCGAAATTAATGGAGAGGGTTGGTTGAATGCTTCGGCGGGTTTATTTGAGCTGTTAAAAAATGGTGAGGGAGTGGGCAGCTCTTCGTCGTCAATCGACTCAAGTTCTTCTAGCGCTGATGCTGACAGTTCAAGCAGTATCGGGAGTTCTACTAGCTCCTCTGCCCGGCAAAGCAGTAGTGCCAGCAGTGGCGGTGTTAGCTTGGGGAGTGCGGATAAACTACTGCCTTGGTTGCTCTTTGTGGCGGTGCTTAGAGGGGGGGCTATAAGGCGTACTCGTTTATTGCAGTTGGCTAAGGGGCGTGCATGAAATAACTTCCCGTTTTTG
>NZ_CEXWTU010000381.1:0-2636 GCF_982758155.1 Marinagarivorans sp.
TAAGAAAACCGATCTCTTCGCCTAATTGGATAAACTATTATTGCCTCGTCCCTTATTTCATGCACGCCCCTAACAAACTATTATTGTCCCGCCCCTTAAAGCGCAAGTAATGCCCGCTCTAAACGCGAAAAATCCTGTTCAAGAGGAACCCCAAAGCGTAAGGCTAGCTGATTATCCGTTAGCCTTACGTACACAGCTTGTAGGCAAAGCTTGTGATATACCACTTTGGCCTGCGGAAGGTAAACCGTTTGAAACAGTAGTGTACCTTGGCTTGAAACATTAAATATTCGCTTAAGTAATTCAGAAAGTTTGACCGATAAAAGTTGTAAACGCGCCAACTGCTGCAACTGCCAAGTGTTGTCTACCAATGCTTTTGCGCCCACAAATTGTGCTGGGCCACTGACAGCCCACGGACCTTGATTAGCAGAAATTCGAGTTAGCCATGCAGGGCACGCGGCTACAAAACCTAAACGTAATCCCGCTAAACCAAAAAATTTCCCCAGCGAGCGCAATACAATTAAAGCTGAATCCTGGGTATAAGAAATTAAGCTTTGACTCCCATCGGTAGTGTCCATAAAAGCTTCGTCAACAATTAATAAACCCTGCTGCTCCTTCACTTTTTTTAACAACGCCAACACTTGGCTACGGGAGGTTAGCTCCCCTGTTGGATTGTTCGGATTAATCAGTACTACAACACAGTTCCTTTTCAAGGGCTCATCGATGGGCAATTCTTTATAGCCATAAATATTAGCGCCCACTTCACGCCAAGATTTTTCATGTTCTTTATAGCCCTCCTCAGGTAAATATACCGATAAAGCCCCGTCACGCTTAACATTATGCTGCTGATAAGATAACCACAGCTCAGGCAATCGCTGGATAACAGACTGGCTGCCGTGTACAGGGAGCACCGATGGACAATCATAATAAGCTGTAGCGGCGGCCAATAATGATGCATTCGTTTGCGGTAAATGCGCCCAAACAACAGAGGGAATTACAGGAATTGGGTAATGATAAGGAGCAATGCCTGTTGATAAGTCCAGCCATTGTTCAGCAGGTATATTAAACTGCTGCGCAATTATCAATAACTGCCCTCCATGCTGTAAAGCCATATTACGCACCGCCCACTATCCGGTTAAAAACCATAATGTAATACCCATAGTTAATATCGCAATAACAAATAATGCACTTGCACACCGAACTAGGTTAAGGCTACGAGGGATATCGGCAACCGTTGCACTAGCCCCTTGACCTAATACCGGAGACAGCAACTCTTTACCTTGGTAAATAGAGCGCCCGCCAAGTTGAATATTTAAAGTGGTCGCCCCCGCCGCCATCACCCAACCGCCATTATGACTTTTATAGGTTTGGCTTTGTTGAGCGGCATTCATCATCGCCCGAAAAAAATTCCGCTGACAAGCATAAAGCAGCGCACAAATCTTGGCCGACAGAAAACCCAGAGCATCATCACTGCGTGCAGCGGCCCAACCAAAATAATAATAACGCGGCGTTTTGTAGCCCCACATGGCATCTAGCGTATTCGCTAAGCGATGCAATACCACCGCAGGTGTGCCACCTACTACAAACCAAAACAGTGTTGCGATTACCGCATCGTGGCCATTTTCAAGCATAGACTCTACCGTGGCTCTCGCCATCGATTCTGGAGACAACGCTGCGGTATCACGGCTGACTAAGTAACCAGTAAAATGCCGTGCCGTTGTTAAGTCGCCTTTTTGTAGCGGTCGGTAAACTTGTAAGCCGTGCAGTTTTAAACTTTGCAGCCCCAACGCAAAGTACACGATAACTACGTCCAGCCCTAAGCGTGAAAATACAGGCCATTGCGCGCCCCACTCGCTATATGCACAATACAATGCAATGGGTAAAGGCAACACCATCAATGCCCATGCAAATACCCCTTTACCATAAGCCCACCATGTTCGGTTATTTAAGCCAGTGGAATTCAACAGCCGCTCAAGGCCATTGGCCAAATAACCAAAACCCACTAATGGGTGATAGCGCCTAACTTCGCCGATAACACGATCGAGTAATAATGCGAACAGTAATACCACAGAGCAATACACAAAATAGGTTTCTGTCACGTCGAACACATTGCGTACTCACAGCCGTTTTTTTTGAAAAAAAGGCGCGCAATATAACATAAGAAAATGCACCCACCGCTAAAGCGATAGGAACTTAGGGGCGTGCACGAAATAAGTTGCTGGAATTTGGGTTTGTGGGAGCTTGCTTGGCGAGGCGAAAATATGGCGTAATAGCCGGCTATTGCAAATATTTTTAACGACGGCAAGCGTGCCACCAGGAATTCAAAAACGGGAAGTTATTTCATGCACACCCCTAGAACAGAATTTATCTTCCAGCCCAGCAATTCCATTTAAGCAGTTTTTAGTTGAGCAGAACAACTCCCTGCGCACCGGTCGAATCACTACCGATTGCCTGCCCTAGCGTATTTGACCCGGTGTGCGCGAAAAAACATAACCCATCGGTGGCCTGCATCACCGAGCCCTGCCCTACCTATGAATACAAAACCTTTGGCAATAGCTACGAAGCCGCTGCACAATTTGCGGCTTTTAGTTTTAGCGATAGCTGTGATGCCTATTCGCTAGAAGGCAGGCTAAGCTTTG
>NZ_CEXWTU010000382.1:0-2608 GCF_982758155.1 Marinagarivorans sp.
CATTCAAGCGCCGGGAGCGCTTGCATAGCGCCCAAGGATGGCTTGAGCGGCCCAGAAAATGATCAATCTGCCGGCCTATTTGAGCATGGCTGAATAGTTACTTTTATTTCTTCCAGCCGCCGACTTTATCGATGGCGATGCTGGATTTAATAAAAACTTGGTTACTGCTAAGAGCCTGCTCTGGATTACTTAAAAAGGTTGGGACCACTTCGGCGTTACTTTCACCGTCTTTAGCGTATAGGCCAACCCATGCATTGCGTTGGCTGTTTTTAGCGGCATATAGGCAGGTGTCGGCGATATCTAATACTTGTTCCCAGGTATGTGCCGAAGGGTTGTTCTGTAAGAAGGGGTAGCTGGCAAAGCCAATAGAGCAGGTGTTTTTAATACTGAGGTCTTCGTCAATATCAAAGTCGTGTTGGTCTATAGCTGTGCGTATTTTTTCGGCGGTTGCTGCTGCTTTAGTGCGCGAAGAAAATCGCGTGATAATTAAAAACTCTTCACCGCCCCAGCGAATGCAGTAATCGGTTTCGCGGAATAGGGCCATCAAAATATTGCCCATGCGCTGCAGAATTCTATCGCCGGCTACATGGCCATAGGTATCGTTAATGGCTTTAAAGTGATCGATGTCGATAATGAAGAGCGTGTAATCTTCGTTTTCAGGCATGGACGTTTTTGTACGCGCCCCTATTTTATAATGCTCGAGTAAATTCTTTACGTCGATTTCGATGTGGTTGTATAAATAATGTCGGTTGCGTAACCCCGTCAGTTGGTCGGTAGAGCTGATGTGTTCGAGTTTATTGCAGTTTTTCTCGAGTAAATCCACAAGGTTTGATTTCGAGAGTGCCGACACCACGTGTGCGCGGAAGCGTTCAAGCGTTGTGGCTTTCGATGTGGTGAAGGTGTCTTCTGAGGCGTTGCTGGCAAGCACAAGAACGCCCACAATTTCGTCATCCAATATCATGGTCATAGCCAGTGCGCTTTTGGCATCCAGTATGTCGAGTGTGGATGGGTTAATAATTTCAATATCGTTGCGGGTAAAGTAATAAATGTGTTGTGCAATATTCTGCCCGTTTTGGGTGAAGCGCTCTGTTATTGCAGCTGGCGAGAGCAGCTCGCCGTGATGCTGACCTGTTGATGGGTCATCTTCGGAATTGTTTAAGCTCTTCGGTGATAACAGCTTAAAGAGATCCTGTTCGCTCTCATAGTTCCAGTAAGAGGCGCGATCTGCGGTGGGGAATAACGTCATCGCTTCTTTAAGAATAACGCTTAACAGCCGGTCAAAACGTAATTCTTGGTGAATGGTCGATACGATGGTGTCGAGTGTTTGTAGCTCCCGATTCGCCAGCGTCACTTCTTGTGTACGCTGCTTCACTTTGCCTTCGAGGTTGCGATTGATGTCTAGCAGCTCTAAGTGGGTGCGTACTCGCGAGGTGAGTTCGCCAATAGAAATGGGCTTAGTTAAAAAGTCATTTGCGCCAAGTTGGAATCCATCGGCAAGATCGGTGATCAAGTTTTTCGCAGTTAAGAAAATAATGGGTAATTCTTGTATGGAATAGTAAACCCGAATACGCGAGCAAACTTCGTAGCCGCTCATTTCCGGCATCATAATATCCAGCAAGACTAAATCGAAAGGGCCTCTTTTTTCAATGTACTCTAAAGCTTCGGCACCGTTGGCGGCGGTTTCTAGGCTGTAATTCTTTAAGGTCAGCTGGTTAACTAAGACTTTGCGGTTAATGGCGTCGTCATCAACAATTAAAATTTTGAAGCGCGCATTATCTTTTATGTCTTCTTCGCTAAAGGGTGTTCCGTGGGATGCCGTAGGTTTGATTTCGTTGTTTGTTGCTGGCTGTGCAGCATTATTACTGGGGGGTGACATGTCGGCATCGTGATCAAACGATAAGCATTTAGCCAGTTCGTGCACACCACCACTTTGCTCTAGAGAACTATCGTCGGCATGCTTATCGGTGATAGGGAGGCTAAAGCTAAAGGTGGAGCCTTCGTGTTCTTCTGAAATTACTCGAATTTCGCCACCGAGCAGTTCGACGATTTGGCGAGTTACGGTGAGGCCTAAGCCTGTGCCTCCATGGCTGCGGTTTTCGTGTTGTTCGACTTGTTCAAAGGCGATAAATATTTTCTCGAGCATGTCTTCTGGAATGCCCATGCCGGTATCTTTAACGTGAATCCAAAGTTTGTCATCCTCAAGAGTTGAGTAAACTTCGATGGTGCCGGCTTGCGTGAACTTAATGGCGTTGCCAATTAAATTGTAAAAAATCTGTTGTAAACGATTGTCGTCTGCCAGTGCTGCAGGAATTTTTTTGTCGATATTGTTCTTGAGTATAACGGGCTTGGCTCTGGTTGATGGCTTACACAGCGTTAATACAATGTCGGCCACGGCGCGTACATTTATAGGTTTTGCGTGAATGGTAATATTGTTATTTTTAAGTTTAGAAAAATCCAAAATATCATTGACCAGATGCGCTAAGCGACGGCCACTGATGGATATCATATTTAAATTGGATTTTAATTCGTCATTAACAGGGCCTGCCGCGCCACCCATTAATGTTTCGGCTAAACCGATAATGCCATTGATGGGGGTGCGTAATTCGTG
>NZ_CEXWTU010000383.1:0-2561 GCF_982758155.1 Marinagarivorans sp.
GACTTGCACCCTGCAAGACGCATCAAGATTAAACTTGACGCTCTAACGCCGCTATAAAATGCAGCTATGTAGTTGATTGGTTTTGCGCTAGGCTTTTTTAGCGCAAAACCGAGCGACGGAATAGCTGTCATTTTGATAGCTTGGTTACAATGCGATGCACTTAACTTACTACGCCAGCACGTTGCCGAGCGTGCGAGGCTGATGCTTGATAATATGCCAACCGGTATAAACTTAACACTACTGCGACAATAAAAAAGTAAAAGCGCAAGAAGCAAAGCCTACCCCAAAATCCGTTTTAACTTACCGGCACCCCATACAGAATGCACCGGCCAATTTTACTAAACAATATACCGAACGAAAGCACGTTTAGCCTGTGCGAAGTACGATACCAAGAATTAAAACCCTAATACTCACAGAGCTTTGTAACGCCGCATTCAGCGGCTTGTCCGCTGTAATGCTTTGTTAGTTTCATTTACCGCAGATGTAATTACTCCACCCTCACCTCGCTTGACTTTCTCCAGTATAGAATACAGTTCATTATCCTTTGAGTTAAGTATTTCGGCGACTGCCATCTTCGCAGATCGGTAATTATCAACATTTTGATTTTCATCACTAGTCCAAAAATTTTTTGGAACATCTAAACTGATAATCCTACGAAACTCATCTTCTTCGATAGAACCTTTGTATGAATACTGTGACCTATGATCCACCTGCATTGCAGCTCCTTCATCAAACCAAGTAGGAATACTGAACTGACGCTTCAGATATCCAACCCTGTGGACTACCTCCGCATGAACTAACTCGTGAGCGACAACGTTTATATCGGCTGTTTCGTAATTTAGCAACAAGTAGCTTTCCCAGGGAGCAAATAGAAGGGCACCCGGAGGTCCATAAAGTCCATAGCTTCTTTGTTCATCAACATTCCCTAATACTACTATCACAGGATCAGCAGTGGGCTCTCCATACTGAGAAGCGATTCTATTTCTAGCATTTTCCAGCAATGAAGAGACTTCGACTTTTGCGATATCTGGCAGGGATTGCGAAAGATATACATTACCACCGATATTATGAAATCCCGAATAGCCAATCAACGCGAGCCTAGCTACATGCGCATTCGCATAACCAACTCCAAGTATGGAAAGGGCAAAAAAGATCGCAATATATTTCAAATATTTCACCAAGCGCTCCTTCAGAAACTAACGCCGCTATAAAATGCAGCTATGTAGTTGGTTGGTTTTGCGCTAGGCTTTTTTAGCGCAAAACCGAGCGACGGAATAGCTGTCATTTTGATAGCTTGGTTACAATGCGAAGCACTACACCCACTACGCCAGCACGTTGCCGAGTGTGCGAGGCTGATGCTTGATAATATGCCAACCGGTAGAACCTTAACGCTATTGCGGCAATAAAAAAACAATAGCGCAAGAAGTAAATCTTACCGGATAAACCATTTTAACTTACCAGCACCCCATACAGAATGCACCGGCCAATTTTACCGTAAAGTACCGAACGAAAGCACATTTATCCCGTGCGAAGTGCGACACCTAAAATTAAAACCCTAATACTCACAGAGCTTTGTAACGCCGCAAACAGCGGCAGACTTGTTGTTGATTGTTTTGCGCAATAATGGCGAAGCCATGCGCAAAACGAGCGACGGCAAGGCTGTCCAAGGAGCGTAGCGACTGAGGCTGCTTTGCCTTGTTAGCTATGCCAGTACACAAACTTATGATGATGGACCCCAACTTATTAAAGCCCCATATCTTTCATAATTAGAGCCAGCGAAAGAAGAAAGCACGGAGCTGATAGCATAAAAAATACTTGATACGTTGCACCTTTATATTTTCGAATTACACCTATGATAACTAAAACAAGTCCAATAACCATGGGGGCAAACATACCCATAAGAGCCATCACAATATAGGGGCCATTTCCATGCATAATCCAACCCTCAATCTATATACACCTAATTATTAGGCCAACACATAGTTGATGCTTATTTTGTGTAGCTAACGCCGCCAGAAACTGCCGGAGTAAATTGGCTGCTTTTTGCGTCTTTTTGCAAAAAAGAAGACAGTTTACGGAGGTCAGATTTGCTGGCCTTGTTAAGTGCTTTTTTCATTATGCATTGGATAAACAGTAACACCTAAAGATGCACCGTTCTTGGCCATTCTTTCTATTGTACTAGAGCAAATAGTTGACTCATAGCTTTGGTGGGCGACTCCACCCTCATAGCCTAGATTAAGTTTTTTCGAATAACACTGCTCCCACAACTGCTTTGCGTCTCCATCTAAAGTCTCAGCCAGCATACAGAAATATTCAATTACTGCCTCGGGTCCATCAACTGATCCCGCAATTTCAAAAGATGCCATAAAAACACCGCGAGCTTTTCCGTTGAACATGACTGATACATCTTCACCGAATTGCTCGACTATCGGAGTCAAATCTTTGGGCGATTCAAGTTCAAGATCTGTATTTAAATAGTGGACTTTCATACTACTTCTCTGTCACTTAACGCCGCTATAAAATGCAGCTATGTAGTTGGTTGGTTTTGCGCTAGGCTTTTT
>NZ_CEXWTU010000384.1:0-2515 GCF_982758155.1 Marinagarivorans sp.
CTATCCCTGCAAGGCCTGACGCTTGAATGCCCAGAAAACAATCAATTCGCCTTTTGTTAGGGGGAATCATTTCGATCCCACCTGCATAGTTACGTTTTTATTGTTTAAATACAGCGTCGGTTTTTTTAATCATCAAACATATTCATAATATTACTTACCGTCTCGCTGGCCCGTTGCTCAACTTGCGCCACGCTCGCTTTGCCAAAGCCTTCCATTTCCAAATCTTCTTCAGGAATCTCTTCAATAAAGCGACTGGGTGACGTTTCTATTTTCTCGCCGAATTGTTTTCGGCTGGCGCTTAGGGTCATGGTCAGTGTTTTTTGGGCGCGGGTAATGCCAACGTAAGCTAGGCGGCGCTCTTCTTCGATATTGCCATCGTCGATGCTGTTGCGGTGGGGGAGGATCTCTTCTTCCATGCCGACTAAAAACACATGGGGAAATTCTAGCCCTTTACTGGCATGAAGCGTCATTAGCTGTACTTGGTCAGAATCGTCTTCATCTTCTTGCCGTTCCATTAAATCCATTAAGAGTAATTTAGCGATGGCGTTCTTGACGAATTCTTCGTTGGTGTCTGCGTTTTCGTCGCGTGCGATAGCATTTTCGATGTTGTCTGTGAGATACCAAACATTTTGCATGCGTTTCTCGGCGACTTTGGCGCTACTGGCGTTTTGGAATAGCCAGCCTTCGTAATCGATATCTTCGATCATTTCGCGAATGGCAATAACCGGATTATTTTGGTGGCAATTGTCGCGTATGCGTTTTAGCCAGTCCGAAAATTCGCGCAATCGCTCCAAGCCTTTTGCAGGCAATATTGCATGCAGACCCATTTCGTCGCACGCGGTTAATAAGCCAATTTCACGTTCAGTTGCATAGCGGCCTAAAGACTCTAGCGTGGAGGTACCTATTTGCCGGCGCGGGGTGTTAATTACACGCAGAAAAGCGTTGTCGTCATCGGTATTCACCAGTAAGCGCAGGTAAGCCATGATGTCTTTGATTTCGGTGCGGGAAAAAAAGCTAGTGCCGCCACTGATGGTATAGGGGATTTGGTTTTGCTGAAGTTTAATTTCTAAAATACGGCTTTGGTGGTTGCCACGGTACAAAATGGCAAAATCTTTAAACGTTAAACCGCGCCGCATTTTTTGGTTGAGAATTTCCATCGCCACGCGTTCGGCTTCGGCATCGTCTGTTGGGCAACGGATTAAACGCAACTGATCTCCTAAGCCAAAATCACTCCACAGGGTTTTAGTAAATTCGTGCGGATTGTGACTGATCACGGCGTTGGCTACGCGCAAGATACGTGCGGTAGAGCGATAGTTTTGCTCGAGTTTAATCACTTGCAGCGAGGGGAAATCTTGCTGAAGAATACTCAGGTTCTCGGGGCGTGCGCCACGCCATGCGTAAATGCTTTGGTCATCATCGCCCACCACGGTTAAGCCGCCACGGTTGCCTACAATTTGTTTCACTAATTGATATTGGCTCTCGTTGGTGTCTTGGTATTCGTCTACCAATAAGTAGCGCAATTTGTGCTGCCAGCGATCGAGCACGGAGGGTTGGTCGCAAAAGAGTTTCACGGGCAGGCAAATTAAGTCGTCAAAGTCGACGGCATTATAGGCTTGCAGTGCTTGGTTGTAGCGCTGGAATACGTTAGCAATACAAAGCTCAGCGGCACTGTCGGCGTTATTTAACGCTTCTTGCGGGCTAACCATGGCGCTTTTGAAATTGGAAATTTCGCTTTGCACCAAATCCACATTGTCGGTATCAAGCTCGTTTTGTTTGAGCATAATCTCTTTCAATAAGCCCTTGGCGTCTTCGGAGTCGAAGATGGAGAAGCCACTCTTTAACCCTAGCGTTTTGTGTTCCTTGCGGATGATGTTCATGCCCAGGTTATGAAATGTCGATACCGTTAGGCCGCGCGAAGCTTTGCCCTTTACGAGCTTTTTAACGCGTTCTTTCATCTCGCGTGAGGCTTTATTGGTAAAGGTCACTGCTGCAATGTTACGGGCGCTCATGCCGCATTCTTCAATCAGATAGGCGATTTTGCGTGTGATAACACTGGTTTTGCCAGAGCCTGCACCAGCAAGCACCAGGCAAGGGCCTGCAATGTAGTGAACGGCTTCGTTTTGACGGGGGTTGAGTTTGTTGGCCATGAGATACAGCGGTCAAAAAATGGGCGTTATTTATACCACGAAACGCGCTGTGAATCAGGTCGTTCGTGGTTTATGCGTTCATTGTTTGGTGTAAATGTATGCGCTGGCTTTGCGTGTGCGTGCGGGAGGTCTCGTTTTGGCAAGGGAAACCGTTTATCGGTTAGAAAACGGATGACTGACCAGCCGCGATAAGCACTTTTGACTAGTCTCTGAGGAGGTGATTTTAAGGCGACAAAATACACTACCTTTCAGTAATCAGACCGCCTCGCGTTACCGCTTTCCATTTATTGCAGGATGTAAGGGCCGAGGAAACAATACTTTATCCAATAATACTTGCCTCCTGCTTCCTCAACAGCGTTGCTCAAAGC
>NZ_CEXWTU010000385.1:0-1426 GCF_982758155.1 Marinagarivorans sp.
CCATAAAAGCGTACAAACCTGACTGTGCAGGTGCAGCAGAGGATGCACCTGCAAATTCGGGGCGTAAAGGATATTGTTTTTCGGGAGAGTTTGACATAGACGAGCCATACACAACGTGTACTATTTTGCCAAGTGATATAACTGAATTTTCGCCTGTTTGGGACAGCGAAAATAACTGGTCAGGCGAGAACGGTAATTTTGAGACTCAAGAAGTATCGGTTGCCGAAGGTGATGCGGAGACAGCAGAAACAATTGATACAAAATATTTTGTCGAGTTTATGTGCTTTACCCTTCGGGATGCTGGCGCACAAGCAACGTTAGATGATAGAGAGAATGGCGATGGAAGCTTAATTTATATGCCACTTTATCGCGTTACAGCTTTGGCCGAAGGTTTGGGGCAGCGCGCGCGGGTAATGTCACAATCGATGGTTAAGGTCGAAGTCCAGTGAGGAGTAAAATATGATCTCGAAATACAGGTTACCTAAAAGCATTTGGGCTTACGCAGTGGGGTTTTCGGCACTGTTTAATTTTGTGGCTGTGGATGTTTCTGCTCAGCAAATGAGCAATTACGACGCCGTACCTCGTTCGGTGCAGTCTGGCGTTGCGCCATTGGTTATGTTAGCTCTTTCTAATGATCACCAGCTGTATTTTAAGGCCTATACCGATTACGACGACTTAAATGGTGATGGCGCTCTCGATACTACAGAGATCACTTATTACAATGGCCGCGATTACGGGGGTTATTTTAGTTCTGATCACTGCTACAGCCACAGTAATGATGTTTTTAATATTAGCTCTGAAGCTGATAACCACTACTGTACTAACGCGTGGAGCGGTAACTTTTTAAACTGGGCCACCATGACTCGAATCGATATGCTGCGCTCTGTTTTGTATGGCGGCAAGCGTACCGGTGCCAACGACATTTTAGAACGCAGCTACTTGCCCAATGATGCGCACAGTTTTGCAAAGTTTTACAAAGGTGAGGGTAACGAGCTTAGCCAATTAACCCCTCATTCTTCGTCCACCGGTATAACGATTTGTAATACTACCTTGCATACGGGAGTTGGGCAGCAAACGAGTAAAGCTAACACCAATGCTCCGCTAATGAGGGTGGTAGCAGGCAACTATGGCCTGTGGGCCTCTGGTGAGCGTTACCAATGCCTTGTTAAAGGCGGTAATGACGAAGGTATTAACGACAGTGAAGAAGAGGATGTTCGGGGAAGGGCAGCTACAGATGCAGCTGTGTCAACTAAGTTCAGCGAGGCGTCTGGTGGTAACTACGACCCAGCTCTCGATTCGCCATCAGTAGCAATTCCGTATGATGAAGACGGTAATCCGTTACCCGCCTTAGTGGTTACTGATTACACTGTTAAGGTAGAGGCGTGTCCAGCCGATTACGCCTCCAGCATTAAAAACTGCCAAGCCT
>NZ_CEXWTU010000385.1:1436-2487 GCF_982758155.1 Marinagarivorans sp.
GAAGAAACGGTGGTTTACAGGCCCGTAGGTCTATTGCATACCAGTGGTGAAAATGACGAAGTTCTTTATGGCTTAATCACAGGTAGTTACGATAACAATAAAAACGGCGGTTATTTACGTAAAAACATTTCAAACTTTAGTGATGAGATAGACCCGCTTACTGGCGATTTTACCGATGTCGATGGCATCGTAAGCAATATTGATGCCTTCCGTATCGCCGGTTGGCAAGAGCACGATGGTTCCGACTGGAATGATGGAAATGTAAGATATGACAACATCGGTTATAACGAAGAGGGTTCGGCTGCTAATCAAGCAACCTATTGCCGTTGGGGTAAGCTGGGTTTTGCTAATGGCCACTGCGTAGACTGGGGGAATCCACTGGGCGAAATATTGGCCGAAAGTTACCGTTATTTTGCGGGCCTAGATGGCAGGGTCAATGACAACGCAGGCGATGAAGATACCAATAAAGCGCCACCTGATGTGACTAAAGCACAATGGCTGCCATTAAATGCCGATAAAACCGCATTATCTTGCGCTAATATGAATGTGATTGGCTTAAATACCAGTGCCCAATCTTTTGATGATGAAGATGGTTTTGTGGTGGATCTTCAAGATGCCACAAAAGGCGTCGCCGCTTATGCCGCTGGTATTGAAGGGGCGGCTAGTTTAAACGCCGCTACCAATAGCCTTTTAGCGTCGGGAGATTATTATTTTATTGGTGATAATAGCTCTGACCTATTGCGAGCAGGCATCAATTGTAACCCCAAAGAAATTACCGCTTTATCGGATGCTACTGGCCCATGTCCCGATGCTCCAGGGCTAGAGGGCACATGGGATGTTGCCGGCTTAGCTAAAATTGTAGCGGGCCGTGAAGATGTTGATGTATTTACCGACGGCCCCGAAAGTTATGACGACAGCTACGATGTGAATGATTTTTTGGAAGGAAGTCAGCGGGTGATTACTCACGGATTACAGCTTGCTTCCCCTTTACCTCTAGCAAAAATTCAAGTCCCTTATACGGATAACGGCGAAACTCTACTTAAGGATATCG
>NZ_CEXWTU010000386.1:0-2485 GCF_982758155.1 Marinagarivorans sp.
CTTGTCTTCGCATACCGTTGCGGTCGTTAATTTCTGGTAGGTGTAGGCGCCGGCCCGCCAAGGTTTGCACATAGCCTTTATCGGCGGCGTCTACTCGGGTGTTGTCCATGTAAGACTTAACCCCCGGGTAGCGTTCAAAATATAAGTCGATATAACTTTGTGCTTCGGCGCGGCCAATGCGAAGTTGCTTGGCAAGGCCGAAAGCGCTCATACCGTAAATTAAGCCAAAGTTAATGGCTTTAGCACTGCGACGTTGTTGCGGCTCTACGGCTTCAAGGGGAACCCCAAATACTTCGGCAGCAGTAGCGCTGTGAACATCTTTACCGTCATTAAAAGCTTTTAATAACGTTTTATCGCCGGATAGGTGCGCCATAATGCGCAATTCAATTTGAGAGTAATCTGCCGCAACAATTTTGTAGCCTTTCGGTGCAGTAAACGCTTTGCGTATACGCCGGCCTTCGGCATTTTTAATGGGGATATTTTGCAGGTTAGGGTTATTCGAGCTTAAGCGACCTGTGGCCGTTACTGCTTGGTGATACGAGGTGTGCACCCGGCCTGTTGCAGGGGCAATCATATTGGGGAGTTTATCGGTGTAGGTCGACTTCAGTTTTGCCAAACCCCTGTGCTCTAAAATAAGTTTAGGTAAGGGGTAATCAAGTGCGAGCTCTTGCAGAACTTCTTCGGCCGTAGAGGGGGCGCCGCCTTTGGTTTTTTTCAAGATGGGCAAGCCCAGCTCGTTGAAAAATATTTCCCCGAGCTGTTTTGGGCTGGCGAGGTTGAACTCGCGGCCGGCAAGATTAAAGGCTTCTTTTTCCAGTTCATCTAAACGCTGCGTGAGTTCTTGGCTGTGTTGGTTTAATACCCCGGCATCCAGTAAAACTCCATTGCGTTCGATACTATGCAAAACCTTAACCAGCGGTAATTCAATGTCATTAAAGACACTAAGTAGCTCTGGCATTGCCGATAACTTTTCCCACAGCGCTAAGTGTAAGCGGAGCGTAATATCGGCATCTTCAGCGGCATAAGGTGCAGCTTTGTCTAGCTCGATTTGATTAAAGGTAAGTTGCTTGGCGCCCTTACCTGCAATTTCTTCAAAGCTAATGTTGGTGTGCCCTAGGTGTGCCAGCGCGAGAGTGTCCATATCATGCCGGCCCAGCGAGTTGTTCACATAGCTCTCTAGCATGGTGTCGAATTTAATGGCCCTCAGTTCTATACCGTGATTACTCAATACATTGGCGTCGTACTTTAAATTTTGGCCGACGATAGGGGTATTTTCATCTTCCAATAAAGGGCGCAGTTGCTCTAGTACCCAGTCGCGCTCAAGCTGTTCTGGCGCACCTAGGTAATCATGTGCAAAAGGTACGTAAGCGGCGCTGCCGGGTTCAACTGCAAAAGAGACACCCACTACTTGAGCTGCCATGTAGTCCAAACTCGTTGTTTCGGTATCAAAGGCGAACAGTGGCGCGGCCTTAAGCTTATCCAGCCAGTGTGTAAATGAGGCTTTATCCAGAATGGTATCGTATTGGGTTTCAATATCATCGACGGGAACGGTTAAGGTTTCTTCGTTACCGAGCGCTTCCTTGGCTGAAGTGGCTGGGCTTTGACCGTCTTGGTTGAGTTCGCTAACCCAATGTTTAAACTCGTATTCAATAAAGAATGTTTTCAGCTCTTCCGTATTGGCTGGCGCGTTATGTAACTCATCCAATTTAAAGTCTAGTTCTACATCAAGTTTAATGGTGGCGAGTAGATAGGATAAGTCGGCAGATTCACGGTTGGCTTCCAATTTCTTGGCCAGAGTTTTAGCGCCGCGAAAACTCAGTCCCGCGACTTCATCAAGGCGTTGATAAATATTTTCAATACTTCCCAAGCCTTGCAGCAAGCCTACAGCTGTTTTCTCACCCACACCCGGCACGCCAGGAATGTTATCCACTTTGTCGCCCATTAAGGCGAGGAAGTCGATAATTAATTCGGGAGGAATACCAAACTTGTCTTTCACGCCTTGAATATCCATCACGGTATCCGTCATGGTATTGACGAGAGTGACATGTTTATTCACCAGCTGGGCCATATCTTTATCGCCAGTAGATATCACAACGTCGCGTTGCTGCTCGGTGGCAATGCGTGACAGCGTTCCAATTACGTCGTCCGCCTCTACGCCCTCGATGCAAATAAGCGGTAAGCCCATGGCTCGAATAATATCGTGGATAGGCGCTATTTGGCTGCGAAGGTCGTCGGGCATGGGGGGGCGGTTGGCTTTGTACTCTTTATAAATATCATCGCGGAAGGTTTTGCCTTTGGCATCAAAGATGACTACGACGATGCTTTCTGGATAGTCTTTGTGTAACCGGCGCATCATATTGATGACACCTTTAATGGCACCTGTTGGCTGGCCCTTGGAATTATTCAGCGGTGGCAGGGCATGGTAGGCACGAAATAGATAAGACGAGCCATCAACTAGCACTATTGGCGCAGTGGTGGGGGTATT
>NZ_CEXWTU010000387.1:0-2481 GCF_982758155.1 Marinagarivorans sp.
GCGCCCCTTTAAGCGCCTCGATAAGAAAGCCGATCTCTTCGCCTAATTGGACAAAATATTATTGCCTCGCCCCTTAAACTGGCCAAAAGCGGCGCCAACAACGCCTTGTGTAAACGGATCCATAGTTAATCACTGCTCTGTTTGTTTGGGGGCGGGCATGGCTGTATTTATTTTGTGCTTTATTGTAGCGTTGCGTTGCGGTAAACATTCGTTTTGACATGATCTAATGTTAGGGTTGAAAGCGCAATCTAAGAGAGGTTTTTAATGCAAATACGATGCGATACCCACATGCACACCGTTGCCAGTGACCATGCTTTTAGTACCGTGCACGATTACTGGGCGGCTGCAAAACAACAGAATTTACAACTGTTTGCGATGACAGATCACGCCTCCACAATGCCTGACGGCGCCCACGATTGGCATTTCGGCAACATGAAAATACTGCCGCGCACGGTGAACAATATTGCGATGTTGCGCGGTATCGAATCCAATATTCTTACCGATAACCGCGGGGTGGATATTCTAGACGGCATGGCGCCGTATTTAGATATTGCTATTGCCAGTTTTCACGAGCCCGTATTTTCGCCTGTGGATAAAAAAACGCATACCCGCGCCGCCATTGCAGCCTTTAAAACCGGTAAGGTACAAATTTTTGGCCACCCAGGTAACCCAAATTTTTTATTGGATGAAGAAGAAGTTATTCGTGCGGCGAAAGATAATAACGTGGTGCTGGAAATTAATAACAGTTCGTTTTCTCACTCCCGCGTAGGTAGCGAACCGGTATGTTTACGGTTATTAGAGTTGGTAGACAAGCTCGATTGGAAAGTGGTGTTTTCCAGCGATTCGCACAGTGCGTTTCATTTAGGGATTTTAGACCACTGCATCGCAAAGGCGCAGCAGGTGGGGTTTCCGTTTGAGCGAGTATTATCGGTTTCGCCGGCACGCTTACTGGCTTTTTTGGCCGAGCATGATAAACCCGTTGCGCAAGAGCTAGCGCCGTGGTTAGCGGCGCTAGAGGATTAATGCTTAAGCGCGGGGCGTTCGAATCGCTTATAAATCAGCAGCAAAACTAACGGTAATAAACCCGCAATCGCGACCCACTGCACGGCTTGCCAGTGCAGCTGATAAAGCACTGCGCCAGCACTTAAACTAGCGACCGCTTGAATGCTGAATACTAGGGTGTCGTGCTTGCCTTTAAAGCTAGCGTCGGTGTGTTGGGCAGCTAGCGTGCTGCCGCTTGTAAACAATACATTCCAGCCCACCCCAAGCAAAATCAAACCGATGGCGTAATGGTTTAAGTTAATGCCCGATAAGGTAAACACAAAAACGGCCAAATACAGTGTAATCCCCAGAATTAAACTTTTGTTAACCCCCAGCCATTGAATTAATCGGCCGGTAAAAAACGATGGAATAAACATCGCTAAAATATGCCACTGAATCACCGATTTTGTATTGGCCATGTTGTGGTTGTGGTGTTCGTGCATGCTGATGGGGGTGGCCGTCATGATAAAGCTCATAATTCCATAGGCTGTTACCGAAGCGATGATAGCCAGTAGTCCCTGATTAATTCGCCCTTCATGGTGCTGGGGAATATGGCTAGGGCTGGGAGCCGGAGGCAGAATAAGTACCAAGACTAAAGCCAGTATTTGCAGGCCCGAAACAATCACAAAGCCGGTGGCATACTGGGGCAGTGCGGTTATTTCGTTGTGCAGGGTAAGTTCTGGCCCAACAATCGCGGCTAAAATACCGCCCAGCATAAATACAGATAAAGCCACGGGTATTCGATCGGGTTGGTCGCTTAAAAAAAGCCGTGCTGAAAAGCGTAACTGTTGGGCGCAAGCACTCGCAAAGCCTAAGCACAGCATGGCACTTAACCATAAATAAAAAGATTCTTGAATCAACGCGGCAATCGCAAAACCGTTCCCACCCAAGCACATAACGGTGCCGCATAAAAACAAGCGTTTATAACCAGCTTTATCCAAAATTTTAGAGGCCGGCAAGGCAAATGCCGCCACGCCCAAAACCATCGCGGCTAAGGGCAGGGTGGCTAGCGCGGGTGATGGCGCAATTTGAATACCCACAATGCCGCCTATTAACAGTGCCAGCGGCATGCCTGTCATTAGCAACGCGCCGGCAAAAGCCAACACGTAAATAGGGCGTGGTAAATCCAGCATAGGTTACATCCTGTTATGGTCGATATTTGGCGTTTTATAGAACCGCTAAGGCGTGAGTATAGGGGCGAGGAAACAATATTTCATCCAGTAATACTTGATCTCGATATCCTTACCTTCGTTGCTCAAAGCGTTACATGCCTCGGTAACTGCTCCACGACATTATGCTCCTGCAATGTCTAATAAGGGGCTCCTGCCCCGATGCGTTACCCTAATGACCTATATCCGTATAGGCCCAGGCATGCGCCCCTTTATGCGCCTCGATAAGAAAGCCGATCGATAACTGCTCCATGCGTTATTCTAATAACCT
>NZ_CEXWTU010000388.1:0-2177 GCF_982758155.1 Marinagarivorans sp.
GAGCCGTGGCGTAGTCGAGCGTGCCGGTGATAGCTGGGTACCCATGGATGCCAGCTTTAAACAGCACGATTTTGCCGCCGGCATGGATTTACAAAACAACGTGCCCTTTGATGCCGAAAGCCTAGCGCTGGACTTAGAAGCGAAAATGACCGTGAACGAAGACGAAGGCTGGGTACAAGGCTCGCCACAGGCCTTGTTAGAAGAACAGCTCGCCAGCTTTCAAACAGAGCTAGAAAACTACGTGACCGAGCAAAACCCCGACGCCACCGTGGGTGAAGTACTCGGTTTACAAAGCATTAACATACTGCCCGCGCGGCCACTAGCCGACGGCCTACCCTACCAACGCATTATTACCAGCCAGCGTTTTAACCACACACCAGAAAGTTTGCAGCACAAATTCCACTATCGTTTATTCACCCAAAACTTGGGCTACGCCGAAGACGCGTTAATCACCTTCGAACAACCCACCGCCGCCTTGGCCGGTAAAGCGATAAGCCTAAGCTTTGTACCGGCAACGGAAGATGATGAAGCCATCATTGCCAGCTACCTACCCGAGCCCGATGCAAACGGCGAAGTTAACCCCGCCGACTTACCCCAAAGCTTGCCCGGCTATTTAATTAACCTTAACGCGGAATTCACCGTGGATGGCAAAGTGATCCACACCGCGCCCGCCGGTACAATGGGTACTGAATTGCACGAAACCATGGGCTACTGGAACCCCCACGAAGGCGAACGCACCAGTACCAACTTCCCCATTGCCGGTAGTTATCGTGCGATTGGTTTAGATTTACAAGGCGCTAGCCCCCTGCATGCGGCCAAGTTACAAGCGGAGCTAGAACACACCAAAGCCGCGCTGGAAAACACCGATGAGACGCAATTGGCCGCGTTGACCAAACATTCATTAGTCGGTAACTTGTTATACGCCACCGTCTTTAATTATTTCGCGATGAATGATTTACAAGACCAAATCGCCGCACAAAGCGCCAATATTCTCACCCACCGCTTGCCGAGCTACGGGACTTTTAGTACAAACCTACAACCGCAGTATTTTTATGGTATACCAAGGCAAGTAAATTTCAGTGGGTTGAGTATGGATATCGATAGATTGCGATATCAGCGTGTGGCAAAGAATGGCAGTAATGAAGAGGCAGTGGCGTTTACGCAGGCTGCTGGGGCGAGAAGTAGCGCTTTTGAGCACCTAATTCCAGAGCAGATATTTTCGACCGAGGATGCTCCTGCCGAAGGAATCAGTGCAGTAAAAGCGCTTGCTATTGCCGCGGCTGAAGGCCAAAAAATCTGGACGATAGACCAAAGTAATGTGGATTTAGCATTAGGCCAGCTTGAGTTAACTGATGGAGCGGAAACGGATATTCGCAATGCTGTGTTTGCAGGGAAAGTCGCTACCGCCCATGAAAACCAGATTAATTTTAATGGTTGGATTGGTGAGGGTTATATTTTGATTGACCCTGATACGGGTGCTGGGGCTTATATTATTAGTGGTGGGGGGAATGGGGCGTACTTGCTAATTATCGGGTTGGCCGCATTACTACTTATGGCAATTGGTATATTTATCTCTGGCGGAATTGGCTTGGCTGCACTTCCTTTTTTTATGTCTGCTCTTGCCGTGTCGCTCGGTAATGTTACCAGAGGCCTTGCCTTGATATTTGATTCTGCAGGGAAAAGTACATTGGCGACTTATCTATGTGGGTTTTCAACATTTTCATATGCATGGGGAACATTCTCCCTACTAGGGAGAATACCGTTTGTAAAGAATTTAATGGCAAAAAGCATTATAAATTATACTGCGAACGGAGCGGCAACACTATCGCTAATCCCGTTGTGCATTATGGAGAAGTAATATGCAAAAATACTCAAAGACCATCATGCCTAGCGCTTTTGGTTCCGCTTCAGTAATTCCGTTCATTCAATGGAAATATTTTGGGCTCGAAGGGTGGGAGTTAGTGGTTACTCCTACCGCAATAATTTTGTTTGCATTTCTGATGTACACAATTGCAAAGAAAATTGAAAGTCGCGAGAAATAGATGTAGTAAATGGCAGTTATTTTGTCTGGCTTAAAAAATGGAAAAATCGCCGAAATTAAGCTCGAGTAATAGCTGGAACAGGCACGCTAAAAAGATAACGATGTGATCCACACCGCGCCCGCCGGTACAATGGGT
>NZ_CEXWTU010000388.1:2187-2480 GCF_982758155.1 Marinagarivorans sp.
TGGAACCCCCACGAAGGCGAACGCACCAGTACCAACTTCCCCATTGCGGGTAGTTATCGTGCAATTGGTTTAGATTTACAAGGCGCCAGCCCCAAACATGCGGCCAAGTTACAAGCGGAGCTAGAACACACTAAAGCCGCGTTAGAAAGCAGTGATGAAACCCAATTAGCCGCACTGACCAAACACTCATTAGTGGGTAACTTGTTATACGCCACCGTCTTTAATTATTTCGCAATGAATGATTTACAAGACCAAATCGCCGCACAAAGCGCCAATATTCTCACCCACCGCTT
>NZ_CEXWTU010000389.1:0-2441 GCF_982758155.1 Marinagarivorans sp.
CGTTTGCTCTAACATGGCCAAAAAATCGGCTTGGCGTACAAAGTGGTAATTAATGCCGTCTTTTTCGCCGGGTCGCATCGCACGGGTGGTGTGCGAGATAGAGACTTGAATAGCGTCGGTATTGTCGATTAAGGCTTTAACTAAGCTGGTTTTGCCAGCGCCCGAGGGGGCTGAAACCGTGTAGAGCGTTCCGCGAGTTGTCATAATGTTGATTGCAAGTTGCGTAAGTAGCCTTGCATGATACACCAAGCCTTCCTTGGGGAAAAAGACGAATGGTCACTCTGTACTATTTTAAACGCGCGTTAACGTGACCAATTGCCGTTCATATACATGCGTACGTAGGCTTCTTTGCGCTCTGTCTCCCGGTACAAGGTGATGTTGTCGCGGTAATAGTATTGTTGCTTCTGTACGCCCACTCTAAATTCCCCCCAGTTTATGGGGCCAAAACTAAATTGGTTGGCAACTTCAATGCCGTATTTGGGTTTGGTGCTGTTGTTCCAGGAATGCCGCAATATATTTGAACGATCGTAGTTTAGGCCGACAAAAGGGCTGACGGTCCAAGCAGTGCTTTTAATACTCCATTCCACGCCCTGTTGAAAGCTAAAGCTAAGTTTCTCTCCGTCACTTTCTGACGTTACCGCGCTGAACCCCGAGGACCAGGGGTAGCCGGTGATTTCAGCATTGCTACTATTGGATAATAAGCATGCTGTAGGAAATGCGGCGCAAGCCAGCCAATAAGTAAAGCGAATCATGTTTGTTTTAGTTTCCTGCTCCAACCGTTAAAAAATAGGCCTAACTTCAAGGCTAGACAGCATTGTAATGGTCAGCAAGTCAGAAATGTTTTTAGGGTGGTAAGAGGTGGTTTTGCAGGATGGCTGGCGCCTAAAGCAACTTTTTGCGCGGTGCGTGCATGACAATTGTCATGGTAATACATGACACTTTGCTCTAAATAATAAAGCGTTTTAGTTGCATCATGGGTCTCGGCTTAAGAATAGAAGCTTAAACAGTAGAGGCTAAAAGCCTCGAGACTAAAGGGTGGGGAGTATGAGGGTGGGAAATATGAGAATGGTTAGCTTACAGTTAATGTGTTTGGTCGTGATTGTGTTGAGCGGGGGCGGCGTCAGCTATGCCGATGCTGTGGAACCTGCTTCAGATTTTAGTGTTGTTATGGATGATAATACGTATTTTGATGACGCCAGGCAGCGTCCAATAAAAGTTGTATTTTGGTACCCCGCCGGAGTCTGCGAAGGCAAACAGCCGTTGCGTTGTAATGATGCATCGAGTGCGTCGTTGCCGCCGGTTTTATTGTCACATGGCGCGATGGGTTCTGCGTTGGAATACCAATGGCTTGCTCGTTCATTAGCGGCGCGCGGGCATATTGTTGTTGGGGTATCGCATTTTGGCGAGTCTTGGGTGTATGGACAGGCATCCATTCAGCCTAAAATGGTGACGTCGGTTTGGCATCGGCCACAGGATGTCAGTGTGGTGTTGAATAACCTCGTGACAATGCCGGTTTTTAATTCAAAGCCCAATTGGTCGCGTGTTATCGCGGCTGGACATTCGTCAGGCGGTTACACCGCATTAGCTTTGGCGGGCTTACGTTTAAATGCACAGCAGCTTCACGATTATTGCGGCTCTGATTTAAGCCTGCAAGATTTAGGTTGTCGTTATGGCCGTGAAATTAATCGAGGTGTTGATAGCGTCGAGTTATCCACAGCCGCAAAATCATTAGCCCGTTCGTATATCGATGCGCGTGTTATTGCTTCCATTGTATTGGCGCCAGCATTAGGTCCCGGTGCAACAATAAAAAGCCTTGCGAGTATTGATGTGCCAATATTTATCGCTGCGTCTAAGCAAGATGAATTTTTACCCCATCAATCCCATGGCCAGCGTTACGCTAAAGGCATCAAAAAAGCCGACGTTATGTTTTTAAATAATGGAGAGGGGCATTTTGTATTTGTGGACCCTTGCGACCATACCTACCGGGCGCAAGGTATTGAAATTTGCCAAGACGCTAAAGACGTAGATCGGCAGCAGGCGCACGCAAATATGGCGCATCGTATTTTGATGTTTGTTGATAGCGTGCGCTAGTCGCCCACGTCATCGAGATAGCCTTCAAAAATAGAAAACAGGGTATTCCATTTTTGCCCTATGTTTTCTTGGCGATTGTAGCGTAAGGGCACCTGTAATCAAAATTGAATTGTCTTTCGGTATCATCTTTTGCTTTTCCGAGATGGCTAACAGCGATTATTTGTTATTGGAGGGAAATAAAAACAAAAAAATTATTATTTTTCCTGATTTCTCAGGGGGGTGATTAAGTGTAAAAATCATGCGTTATCCCTCTGAGGCACTATGTTTCCTTTTTTTGAGCTATTAAGTTGTTGTTTTGTAAGGGACGAGGAAACAATATTTCATCCACTAATGCTTGATCTCGACATCCT
>NZ_CEXWTU010000390.1:0-2413 GCF_982758155.1 Marinagarivorans sp.
CCGGCCTATTCGAGCATGGCTGAATAGTTACAATTTAAATTCGCAGGGAATGGATTGAAACTAGTTTTGTGGATGCCTGCCTCATGTCCCTGCACGTAACCACCTTTCAAGTTCCACCTCGGAAAACATAAAAAAGGCCCAACAAGTCATGCTTGTCGGGCCTTTTTTGCGGCCGCACGGTATTAGTATCTGTGCGGCGGTTTATGGCAGTGTGTGGGTTATGCCACTGCCGATAATTCTTTTTGACTTGCTAAGTACTCATTATAAGTGCCTTTGAAATCGATCACTTTCTTATCTTTTATTTCGACCACGCGGGTTGCTAATGATGAAACAAATTGACGATCGTGGCTGACGAAAATCAAGGTGCCGTCGTAGGCTTTAAGCGCGGAGTTCAAAGCATCGATCGCCTCTAAGTCCAAGTGGTTTGTTGGCTCGTCCATGATCAAAACGTTGGTGTCTTGCATCATTAGCTTGCCGAACAATAGGCGGTTTTTCTCACCACCGGAACACACTCGGGCTTGCTTGTTTGTGTCGTCGGCGGTGAACAGTAGGCGACCGAGCATACCGCGTACGGCGAGATCGTCGTGTTTAGGCGTGCGCCATTGGCTCATCCAGTCGAAGATGGTCAGGTCGCAATCAAAATCGTTTGTGCTGTCTTGTGGGCAGTAACCCACTTCTGCGTTCTCGGACCACTTGATCTCGCCGACATTAACGTCCAGCTGGTTCATCAAACAGCGTAGGAAGGTCGACTTACCCGCGCCGTTCTCACCGATGACTGCGAGCTTAGCACCGGCTTCAAGAATCAGATTGCCTTTGCTGAATAGAGTTTCACCGTCGAAGCCGTGGGATACATTTTCAAGTATCAGTGCTTGGCGATGCAATTTTTTATGCTGCTTCATGCTGATAGAGGGCGTCATACGGCTTGATGATTTAACGTCGTCTAACTTGATTTTGTCCATCTTTTTGGCGCGCGAGGCGGCCTGCTTGGCTTTGGATGCGTTGGCGCCAAAGCGGTTGACAAAGGCCTGTAGTTCAGCAATTTCTTCGCTCTTCTTGGCGTTGCCCAGCAGTAACTGCGCACGGATCAATTCAGAGGCTTCCTGGAAGGCTTCGTAGTTGCCCGGATAGATGCGTAGCTCGCCGTAATCGATATCGGCCATGTGCGTACAGACACTGTTAAGGAAGTGACGATCGTGAGAAATAATGATCATGGTCGACTTGCGCTGATTTAGCACATCGGCCAACCAGTTGATGGTGTTGATGTCGAGGTTGTTGGTTGGCTCATCGAGCAGAAGTATTTCTGGGTTGGCGAACAGTGCTTGTGCCAACAATACTCGAACCTTGTAACCGGGTGCTATTTGAGACATCAATCCAAAGTGCCACTCTTCACTGATACCCGCTTCAAGCAGGATGTCACCGGCGCGGCTCTCGGCGCTATAGCCGTCCATTTCGGCGAATAAGACTTCTAGCTCAGCGACTTTCATGCCTTCCTCATCAGACATCTCGGGTAAACTATAGATGCGATCACGCTCTTGCTTGATCTTCCATAGTTCAACGTCACCCATGATGACGGTGTCCACTACCGAGAATTCTTCGAAGGCGAATTGATTCTGGCTCAGGGTACCGACTTTATGGCCTGGGGTGAACGACAAGTTACCCGAGGTAGCCATCAGTTCACCGCTGAGGATCTTCATAAAGGTCGACTTACCGCAACCGTTGGCGCCAATCAAGCCGTAGCGATTGCCGTGGCCAAACTGCGCAGAGATATTTTCGAACAACGGCTCGGCGCCAAATTGCATGGTGATGTTTGCGGTAGTAATCAAAGTGGAAGCATCCTGAGTAAAGCATTAAACCCGGTTAATAGGGTTCAACGACACGGTATATAGACCAAGGCGAGCGGTGCATCTAACTGGAGGGTATAGGGCTTGCCAGATAGGCAGGCCGGGGAACATCCAAAAGCGGCAAAAAGCGTCATCAACAAGGCGATAATAAAAATGTGATGGTAACTGGGTGCGCACCATAGAGATTTAACGCTCCTGTGTCGAGGGGTATGTACATAAAATGTACAGTTTTGAGGGTTTAATTGGCATGAATCAGCCACTCCCGAATCATAAGTAGCGCACTGGTACTTACCTCGCCGCGTAAAATTCGCCGCGTAAAAAGCATGAAGCTGTGATTAGTGATGCATCTCTCTGTCCGGCGCGCAATGCCATTCATATTCGTCAAAAAGCAGGGCTTCTCAATCACAGTTCTAGTCGGGGTGGCAATTCAAGGCTAATGCTCTGAGTATATTAAGGGCCGAGGAAAAAAGACATTAACCAATAATACTTGCCCCCGCTTCCTCAACCGCGTTGCTCAAAGCATTACATGCTTGGGTAAGGGGCGAGGCAATAATAGTTTGTCCAATTAGACG
>NZ_CEXWTU010000391.1:0-2372 GCF_982758155.1 Marinagarivorans sp.
TATCGAGGCGCTTAAAGGGGCGCATGCCGGGGCATGTAACGCTTTGAGCCACGAAGATAAGGAGGTCGAGATCAAGCATTAGTGGATGAAATATTGTTTCCTCGCCCCTTAAGTGTTCTCGGGCTTTTTTATGCGTGAAGCGGTTTTGATGCTGCTGGCTAAAAGACGGGCAATAAAAAAGCCGATACTCGAAAGTATCAGCTTTTTTACGAATAATGGCGCGCTCGGGAGGATTCGAACCTCCGACCGCCTGGTTCGTAGCCAAGTACTCTATCCAGCTGAGCTACGAGCGCGTCTTGTCTCTAAGGGGAGTGCTTACCCTGTCGAGGAGGCGCATATTACGGATAACCTCCTGAGTGGTCAAGTGTTTATTTTCAAAAAGATGTATTTTGTTTAATGCTCCTTTTAGGTTGGCGGGCTACTCTTTATATCTCTTTTCGAATGCTTAGCATGATTGTTTTGCTGGAGAACTCCACGTCGTAGTTTTTGAAGTGCGTGATTAACGTGTCTTCACCGAAAATATCGAGAACAGAAAACAGTGGGTTATTAGATTCAGCGGGGGTTAGTGCTCTGCGATATGAAAAGTAGCCTAGCGAGAGTACTTTACCGAGCGCTTTGGCGCCTTCGTACTGCTTGCTTTGCTCCATTGTAAGCCAAACGTTATTCAAAATACGCTGGCTCTTACAGGTGGCTTTGTCTCGAATACTTCGTGCGGAAGCTAGTAGTTGATCTGTAGTCATGAGCTTTGGCGACAGAAGGTGTAAGTCGGTGCTGCGGCGGTTTTTGTTCCAGAGGTGGCTAGGGAACTCGGGTGTTTGCTGGCTGGCAGTGCCACTGAATGACAGTTTTGGAAAGGGGCCGTCGTTAGCTAAGCAAATAGGGGATTTGAGTAGCGAACAAAGTCCTGCGAATACTAGCAGTAGCAGGGCGAAGATGCGTTGCTGCTGAAGTGTTTTAGAGGTTGCTGAAATCGCTATTGGCATTCGCATTACCTCTGTGCTGCTGCAGCACATTGCGCGGATTAAATAAGTTGTGCGAGGCGTTTGCGTAGCTCTACTAGTTAGCTGTAGTGGCTGGATTGATACGCAAAGTACCTTCGCTAAACACAGCTTAAATGAAAGCGGCAGTTCGAGGTTATAACGTTATATTCAGTCATTAGAATGCTTATAACTTATGGTCGTAATCACACTTTATATTTGAAATGTGTTATTAAATAAAGGACCTTGGGGTATGTGAGTGCTTACTTATTGTGTGTTTTTTTCACTAAGATAACTGTTATGTCGCGAATGTTTTCAGGTTATGGATTTATTGTATAAGGGGGGCTGCTTGTAAAAACTGTTTAAAGGCGCTTGTGCTGGAATAGTCTGTTAGTAGTGCTTCGTAAGTGCCGCCGTCTTCCTCGGTGTGGCGAATCTTTGCGAGTGTGTAGTTGAGTTCGGGGATGAGCCAAAGCTTAGTCTCTTTTTCTCCATCACCAGTACGTACCACGACGACCGCGGAGTATTGTTTTTCCTTAAAGTTAAGGCCTGCGTTTGCGCTGCGTTTAAAATGGTATTGCTTTGTTTGGCTTCTGCGCACGAAGGTGTAGCTAAATGTTTTCTGAGTCGGGTTTTGTGCAAGGTCACGCTGAAGCTGTAATTGGTAGAGCGTTGGGTCGAGGCTATTTTCATTTAACGGTTGAGTGCCTTTGTGGTTATTGCCTTTTGTGTAGTTTGCCACGAGTGATTGCCAGTCAAAGGTGAGCTGCTCTTTCTTCTTTACGCCAAAAATTTTGCGCTCGTATAGGTAGTTATGCGGCCGAAGGGTATTGTTTGTGAGGCTAAAATCGCTAGTTTCATCGATTTTAGCCATAAAGCTCTTGGCTTTTGAGGTCAGGCGATAATCATTGCCGTTACGGTTGAGTACACGGGTCATGGTGATGTTCAGGTTGGCGTATTCGCCGCTGTAGGTCGCTTCGAATATGGGTGCTGCTAAAGCGAGCGTTGGCGCGAGGTATACGAACAGCAATGATAGTAGTGCTTGTGGTAAGAAGCGTCGTGCGAGCATGTTTAATCTCAACTTATGAATCGTCTGATGGTGAAATACTAACGTTGTTAGTCTGAAGCCTGGCTTAATAGCCTGTTGCTGGAATGCTTTGCGCGCGCTGCCTGATTAAAGTGTTTTGTAACTATTTCAGGTGGGTTAGAAATAATGCCCACCTAAAAGGCGAGCTGATTATTTTCTGGGCATTCAAGCGTCGGGAAGGCTTATATCGCGCCCAGCCCCAGCCCCAGCATGGATGCGTGGGGGTAGACTTTGCAGGAGCACAAAGTCGTAAATGGCTTGAGCGGCCCAGAAAATGATCAATTTGCCGGCCTATTTGAGCATGGCTG
>NZ_CEXWTU010000392.1:0-2353 GCF_982758155.1 Marinagarivorans sp.
GAGAAAACAGGCGCCTTCGTCTAATTGGACAAACTATTATTGCCTCGCCCCTAATATCTATTTTTGTGTAAGGTATTTCAATACCCTCGGTTCTAAACGCTTTGTATATACGCAACAAAATTTCGCCCCTAATTCTGCCTCTGTCTTCGGGTTTTGAAATCCATCCGAATAATTCAAAACCCATGCTGGAAGCGCAAAATTTACGTAGCCGAACACGAGGGGCTGGGTCGAGACAGATACCTTAATGCCAATAAGCTTACCTGTGTTGTCGGTTGATGCTCATTAGTTTGAATGGGTTCGTGAGGCGCGATATTTTACAGTATCGATGACACTTTTCCATCTATAGATAGAGTGCTAAGGGTGCCGATTCTTCAGTTGCCCCCTTTTAGTTTGTTGGGCTACTTAGCCGTTCACCTCCATTGGGTGGTTATAGTCGTGCTGAATAGGGCCTGTAAGTTTGGCTGTTCTGTAGCTTGTATGGGTGTATTGGGGTGGGGCAGGAGGTGTTTTGGTCGGCGAAAAAATCACCATTAAACAAGCTCTCGCTGGATACCATGTTCGTTCTCTACAGTGTTGCCCACTGCAGTGGCGGTAGGCTGCTAGAGCTTGTATTCAAATCCGAAGTGAATAGCTTGCCGTGATGACCCAGTGAACGCTGCTCGCTTGATCGGTATATGGTGGTGATGATTACTCGTTCAAGGTTCGGTCCTTATCTCTATTACGGGGGAATCCATCGTGCTGCAAGAGAAGCTTATGCAACTCAAACCCCTATTGGTGGTCTTGCCCTAATTGTATTAACCTTGTCTTTAATGATAGCTTGAGGCTGATTTAAGCTCAGTCGTAAGAGCCAGATTCTAGCGAAGATAACGTGCATTGTTCACACATTTAAAGTCGGGCCATTTCAAGTTTTGGGCGACTGCGCAATATATAAAGGTTTAGTTAAATTATGAAACAACTGTTTTTATTAATGGCATTTTGCTCAATACCGTTAGCGTCTTTAGGTGAGGAGGCCTTTATAGGTAAAAAAGAGGCCTCCATTACGCTTATTGAATATGGCTCACTCACTTGTGATGCCTGCAACTATTTTCATCGGGGGGTGCTGCCCAAGATTACGGAAAGTTATATTGAAAAGGGGGCGGTGCGATACGTCTATAGGCATTTTCCAACCGGCGCAGAGGCGTTACTGGGTGCTATAGCCACTCAGTGCGCAGGTGATCAAAACTATGAGATGCTCGATAAACTGTATTTAAATGTTGAGCATTGGTACGAAGCCGGCAATCAAAATGAAATTTTTGTTGGCTATGCGGAATCACTGAATATTGATTCCGTTTCCTTTGCTCAGTGTTTAGCGGGCGATCAGGAGCGAGCAATTATTTTAGCGGGTCAACAAGAAGCCTCAAAAAAATATGGTGTTATCGGTACACCCACTTTTGTGATTAACGGTAAGGTGATAAAAGGCAAAAGAAGCTTTTCACAAATGGAGGCTCTGCTAGATGATACTGAACCTTTGGGTGGTTTACAGGTAGAGCAAGAGTAGACCCTAGCGTTGCATTAACTTTTGGCCCAGTATCGCTTCGCTGCTTCTATAGCGGCATTTCTAGCGTCGTACTCAATTTTTCTGGATCTCATCTAGAGTGATTAGTATCAATCCAAAAAAATCTCCATTCTAAAAGCCCCTGAACTCAAAACCTAATGCAACGTTAGGGTAGAACCTGCATTGTTAGGTTCTTTAGTTTCTGCGGTGTGATTCTACTGTAGCTGTTATAGCGGGAAGATACTGTTGTACAAATGTCGCTTTATTATTTACGAGTGCGTTGCATAAAGCGCGGCAATTAGAATAGTGCCTAATACAGCGACAAGAACATTCACGATAACGCCCCATTTTGGAGGGTAGTTTTTCGGAGTGTCGGCAGGGTTTAGCTGGCTGAGTACGTTCAGATATAGTTTAGATGAACAGGTAGCGCTAAGTACCCCAAGTAGTATGAAACCAAGCCCAAGCCATAATGTTAATAGTGCTGAGGCTGATTCCCCCTTGTCTGGTAGCAGTGCCATAAAAAGCAAGCCAGAACGTTCAATTAAAAATCCGAAGGCAATCAATGCAAGGCTGGTTCTATTCCATGCCAGTAGCGTTCGCTCGGCTGCAAATAAAATTCTGGGGTCAATGGCTTGAGGCATTTTGGCGATTACTCAAAAAATTTTAATATAGCATCATGCGGTAGCGCTGGCATGATTAAGCGCGGCGAACTTGGATTCAGGCGGGGAGGGTTACCTTAGGAGGGCTTAAGCCATAGCGGCATGCCTAAGGGCCGAGGAAAAAATACTTTATCCAATAATACTTGCCTCCTACTTCCTC
>NZ_CEXWTU010000393.1:0-2345 GCF_982758155.1 Marinagarivorans sp.
CCACGCTGAAATGTGCCGAACCTTAGAAAGTGCAAAACCTGAGACATTACCTTCTTGTTTTTCATCATAAAAGGGTGAGTAACGGGTAAAGAGATATGGTCCGCCATGCCTTCAAGTTCGGTGTTTTCTACGGATACCTTGCCATCGTTTTTGCCGGGCAGCATTGTTGATAGAATCAGATTAATACTACATGCGCCTGCGATGATGCCAATAGCAGTATGAATTTTCATACTACTTCGTAGGGATGCAAGTGCCGCTAGTCATTTGCCCGCTAATCATATCTAAGGATTCCTTTGGCAAGTCTTGCTTTAAAGCTTTATTAAAGGTATTTGCCCATTGCTGACGCATTTCAGATTCAGCACTTAAGCACTCCTGTAGCGTGTCAAATTTTAAATTTGTTTCTACGGGAGAATTAGCAATTATTACAACTAACAACCATTTCATGTGATTTCTCCTTGTATTTTTTTATACTGCTAACGCCCTTAATAAGGGGAGCCGCGCCGAACGGGCTTCCTTTTTGATTTATTTGTTACGTGTACCTTCTACGAAACTCTTATAGTAAAACCCTTCCTCTGGCTCATTACCAAGAGCTATATCGTACATTAACTGAAGGCTCCATATTGGGCCTGGGATCACGTCATTTGGGTCAGCCCCATCTGGCAACATATCTGGATCTATGCCAAATTCGAAGTTTACGAACCACCACTTTTCAATTTTTGTGAGCAGAGATACAAGTTCGGTAAAGGGAGTGTTGTCTAAATTTTTCTCTGGATCAGTTACAAAAGAAAGTAACTCGTGTGCAAGCTGATTTCTGTGTCGCTTGATATTCTCAAATCTACAAATGTCTTCGTCATCTATTGCTTCCATTTCCTTAAACCAGAATAAGGATGCATATATTGGGCTTTTAGACTTAGAAGATACCTCTTTCTTGTACTCGTCTCCGAGGATAAGACCATTCTGATCGAAGCCGTCTGAGAAGAATGCCTTCGGTTTTTCTATAACAGCTTCATTGAACATCTCAAATGCTGAAATAAAGAGTGCACTGGATATCAGATTACCTTTAAGGGTATCCGGATGTAAAAACTTCTTCCAAGAACTATCAGTTTCACTCATTGCTCAAAGGACACGTAATGCCGCAAGAAGGGGCCGCCGTCTGGGCGGTCCCTCTTGCTTGCCTTGTTAACCATTGATCTTTTTCCACTGCGAGAAACCATAAAGTTTTACGCCACTTGAAATACAACATATTTCACTGCCCGTAATGATCCACACGGATGCAAAATGTCCACACTGACTAGATAAATTTCCTACCATTATTGCCCATGATGCTTCATTGCCAATGAAATTTGCATAAAGAAGCAAGTGCAACTCTTGACTATCTGCATAGTTCTTGTCGATTTTTCCCTGAATTGCCGATGCAAGCCGTTGATGAGCGTACTTGGAAACTACGACGCCATCATCTGTAGCAAGGCCGGAAAACCCACTTCGATATTCCTGATTTCGTCTCCTGCCTTCATCCAGAACTTCACTGATCTGAAACGGATTAATTTCACCAAGCGCATGTAACCGAAAATCAAAATCTCTTTGCTCATCAGTTTCCGCGATCTCTATTTGACATGGGGCTACGTGCTGCTCGTAGCCTTGGCCAAATAAAGATGCACACCACATTTCGCGGAGGCGATTACAATTTCTATTTGTAACAAACGCCTCGTCGCCTACCACATTTCGCTCTTTTTCGACGTGGGCATATAAGTCAGTAGGTGAGTAGATGCTCATAGATGGTTAACAGTTAAATATACGTCAAATTGACTTGATGTATTGCGTCAGTTTGAGATATATCCTTTTTTAAGGTTTTGTCTAAATGAGGGGTAACTTCCTGTTCCATCTAAATAATCCATTATTTTTTTAAATGTTATTTGGTATAAATATATCAAAATGATGCGCTATCTTTTCAGCCCTGACAATAGCTTTAAATTTTTATTGTTTCTTTTTCAATAAAACACCGGATTCCAAATGATGGGTATAGGGAAACTGATCAAAGATGGCAAAGCGTTCAATAGTGTGGGTTTTACTGATGTTTTCCAGGTTATTTTTTAGCGTCTCTGGGTTGCAGGAAATATAAAGAATATTATCAAATTCTTTTACTAATTCTACAGTTTCATCATCTAACCCAGCTCGGGGTGGGTCGACAAAAATAGTGCTGAAGTTATAGCTTTTTAAGTCGATCTCTTTTAGTCGCCTAAAAGGCCGAACATCGTTCAGTGCTTCGGTAAATTCTTCGCTGGACATACGGACAATGGTGACATTTTCGATGTTATTAGCTGCAAAATTATATTGAGCTGAGCGCA
>NZ_CEXWTU010000394.1:0-2345 GCF_982758155.1 Marinagarivorans sp.
TTTCTGGTGTGTGGTTAAAACGCTGGCTGGTAATAATGCGTTGGTAGGGTAGGCCATCGGCTAGTGGGCGGGCCGGTAAAAATTTAATACTTTGTAAACCGAGTACTTCACCCACGGTGGCCTCGGGGTTTTGCTCGGTCACGTAGTTTTCTAGCAGGCCAGCTGGCCTGCACTTCAGACATGCTATTTAGCTAAATCGTCAACCATAACCTTTCGTATGAGCTTTATATCATCTCCATACAAAAAGTTGGGGAGTATGTCAATAACGCGATTATCCGAGCGCCGTATAAAGGCTATTCGACCTAAGATACCCTCTTTGAAATCAATGCCAACATCTTCAAATACATATACATTCTTACTTCCCCTCCAACTTATCACCCCTTTTAGCTCAATGGTTTTTTCCGAAGCACTAATTGTTACTCGGCGATACAATAAAGCCAAGGCTAAAACAACAAAAAGCTCAGCACCATTCCACATCCCCCAATCAAGATCAAATATAAAATTAACTAGGTTGATGACGCTAAAATTAACGATGACGAAACTTAAAAATAGTAACGCAAGCTTTAATAGGTTGGTTCTAAAAATCACTTACATCCCCCCACTATCACATCAGTACTGATATTTACGAGCGTACTCAAGCCGATAACATTTAAAAAAGCAGCCGTAACTATATCCGACTTAGCTAACACTCCATTCACAAAGGCTTTGATATAACGCAGGTTCACAAAAAATCCGAACAAGCCAGAAACAGCCGAATTAAAGGCATAGCCAGACGCCTTGCATGCCCCCGCCGAGTCAAAAATAATTGCAAAACCTTTTAAGGCTAAGGCTACTACAGAAGCAATTGCGCTGAATGTTGCTACAGCTAAAGCTCCTTGTGCTAACAAGCCTGCCGCCAAGATTGGCCCCACCATAAAAGGGAATGCTATTAACATTGCTAGAACTAACCCCAGTGCAATTGCAATTATTTTAGAGTGCCTGTCCTGCATTATTTCCTCGTTAGCGCTTATGCTTTACAGCACCAGAAAAACCAGCGCCGACTGCAGCAATAATTACAGCAATAATTACAGCAATAATATTAATATCGGGACTATACTCAAAATAAGCACCTATCTCTTTAAAAACAAATAACACTCCAAGAGAAAAAAAGTATAAAATAAAATACCGAAAATAGTCTTTATTCATCATTTATTTTCCAATTACTCTGGTTCCAAGCAAGGCGCTAAGTCAGAAATCACGAAACCAGAGCCTGCCCCGACAAGCGTTGCCACAAAAGGCTGCTTAACCAAAAGAAATAACAAACCCCCAAGAAATGCTGAAACACTCGCTTGAAATTTATTACACGCCCATGAGGCATCTTCACTCCCAAGTGCAATAGATTCTATCCCTCTGAATATTAGGGCTAAAGCTGAAGACACGACTAATACCGAAGCTCCTAACAAATAACTAATAAAAGTTGGGGCAAGTGCTACAGCAAGTGGGCCCGCTGCTGCAAAAACACCTATAAGAAGCGCAGACGCTACTACCGCAACCCAAAGAAATAGCATCATAAGCCCAATTGCCATGAGAATCCCCCCATTCCCCCCACCACTAATAATATAAGCCGCAGCACCCGTATCCGGGTCCATCAATATATAACCCTCACCAATCCAACCATTAAAATTAATCTGGTTTTCATGGGCGGTAGCGACTTTCCCTGCAAACACAGCATTGCGAATATCCGTTTCCGCTCCATCAGTTAACTCAAGCTGGCCTAATGCTAAATCCACATTACTTTGGTCTATTGTCCAAATACGTTGGCCTTCAGCCGCGGCAATGGCAAGTGCTTTAACTGCGCTAATACCTTGCGCTTGATTCTCTTCCGTCGAAAACATCTCGACTTTGGCTCCTGCGTCGTCCTACCTCCTACTTCCTGTAGTCGTGCTCAGGAATTAAATGCTCAAACGCACTACTTCTCGCCCCGGCGGCCTGCGTAAACGCCACTGCCTCTTCATTGCTACCGCTCTTCGCCACACGCTGATACCGCAACCGATCGATATCCATACTCAACCCGCTGAAATTCACTTGGCGGGGTATGCCGTAGAAATACTGGGGCTGTAGGTTTGTAGCTGAGGTGCCTTTACGCCAGCCTAATCTACCTCAGTGCTTCACGCAAAACTCTTATGCTGCGTTAGGCTTTTTGCTAAGGGCTGCAGCCATTAGCGGCAAAACCTGCCTTGCCTAAAAGCTTTGGGCTTTGCCCTGAAGGCATTCAGGCTAGCACAAAGGCACCTTGGTCCCATAAGAGGGTAAGCGGTGGGTGAGAATATTGGCGCTTTGTGCGGCGATTTGGTCTTGTAAATCAT
>NZ_CEXWTU010000395.1:0-2326 GCF_982758155.1 Marinagarivorans sp.
TTAAAGGGGCGCATGCCGGGGCATGTAACGCTTTGAGCAACGAAGATAAAGAGGTCGAGATCAAGCATTAGTGGATGAAATATTGTTTCCTCGTCCCTTAGTTGCATTGAGTGTGTTTTGGTTCCCTTTGTTGGGCTACGTTTTGGACGTCGTTATTAACCTGTAATGGATATCTCACTGCAGTGGTTGTCGTGATCGCCGTAGAAATGTGCGTGTAAAATATCTACGGAAAATTCACGTGCATGGCTCTCTAACTGCGAAACGGCGTTGAAGGCGGGCGTTAGGTAAACGAGCCCTCGAATAGTGTGGACACCATTGTGGCATCGAGTTTCATGAGCTAAAAGAAAGGTTCTTTGTCCGCAGGATGATAAGGGGTCTACAGATTGTATTATTTTGAGTGAAAAGCCTTTATAGAGCTCCCACAGGGACGGCAGTTTCTCTTGCCATTCTGTTGTTAGTGGGAATTCCCTTTGCCAGTGAGCCTGTTGATCGTAGATCGTCATCTGCATGCCCTGTAAATAGATTCTAATTATTCTTTTGAATCTATTCTATCTGCGGGATGGGGTAAGGGTTGTGACTGGTTTAACAACTCGAGAGGGCGGAGATGGGTGGTGTCTCAAAGATGATGGGTGCGCCATGTTTTTTAGTGTGAAGGCTCTTGTGTGATCTTCTGCTTGGCGGCTAGCTGCTGCTGAAGTGATGTGTTCAAGCGTTGTCGTAAGTCGGCTTCAATGAGTGGTAAATATTTGGCGACTAAGGTGTCGACTAATATTTGGTGGTCGTTTGCCGTGGCTGTAGTTTGTATTGCCTGCGGCTTGTGCGGCTCGCCGGTAACGTTGCGAAGTAAAGCTGTTGACGCATCCATGGACTCGCTGGAACGTGCAATCCCCTCAAGCAGTGAAACCTTACTTTTGTCTAGTCGCTCGCGGAGATGTTGGGGTAAAAAGGGGTTTTCGTCCGAGTTAGTTGGTATGGCCATGGGAGGTGATTGTGCCTTTAGGTGTGAGGGGAGTAGTGATTCGGCTGTAAGCTTTGCGACAGCAAAAATGTCGGCAGGGTGCGCCAGTTCTGCTTGGGTGGCCTCTTTCGTAGGAGTAATGCTGTTAGCGTTTACAAGTTTGGTCGAAATTTTGGTTTCGTTGTTCAAAGTGACGTCTGTTTTTATGACTTGCTGGTCGGCGTTGTCGAGTTCGCGTAGCTCCGCATCAAGTTGCGCCATGGCTTCTCTGTGCGCAGTAATGGCTTCGTTTCGGTCGGCCGGCACGGCATCGCCTAGCAGCGGAATATTGTCTACTTCAAGTGTCGGTATGCTCGCGGCTATAGCTGTTATGGGCGCGTCATCGCCACCATAGGCCTCGATCTCGGCCAATTGGTGGCGCAAGGCCTCTAAGTCACTCAGTAAACGTTCTTTGGTATTGCTACTCATTAATATCACAGCTCTGTTTTTAACGCCTGAAGAATATAGCTTATTTTTTAACCTGTGTAACAATTTAGTGGCAATAAAGGACGGTTTTGAGACGTTGCTATTACAGTTTGAGGGTTAATTGTCAAAATGTATGTGGTGTAGTTATAGCAGATTTGCAGAATGCTACAAATTATGCATAAAAACCTCATGCCCTTGAGCTTTGTAATGGCGGTAATTGGCACGTGTTTGCTGCAGTATTTCGGGTACTTGTATAACGATTTCAGCCAGCCGTTGAAACTCATCACTTTTGGGGTGAGGCTGAGGGTGTAAATTAATTATCAACTCGCGATAGTTGGGCTGATCTTGGTTTACGGCAAGTAAAATGGGTGGGGGTGGCTCGGGCGCTGGTGCCAAGGCGTGTGGAAGGTAGGATTCTGGCTGGTTTTGCCAAAGCTTTGCGTCTAGTGTGCTGGCGGCACTATGGTCGTTTAGCCAGATAAGCGTGCTAAGTTGGTGGTGTAGTGCTTTTTGGCTCAGTTTGACGGCAAAGTCGAGTCGCGCATCCATACTGGTGCTTTTCAGAACATAAAAATCAATGCGGGCCATAGTTACATATCAAAATAGTGTCGTATTGAAGGCGTGGTGTATAAACCGAAGCGCAGCCTGGGATCGCGTTGCCATTTTAGGCTGGCAATTAAAGTGCGCACCATCGTTATCGATAGTGCGCACAGCGGTTTCGCCTATTTTTGTAGTTTATGCATTGTTGATTAGGTAGTTCACAAGCAAGGGAACTGGGCGCCCGGTAGCGCCTTTATTGCCACCGCTATTCCAAGCTGTACCAGCAATATCTAAGTGTGCCCAGGGGTAGCTTTCTGTGAAGTAGGATAAAAAGCATGCTGCTGTGATGCTGCCGCCTTCGCG
>NZ_CEXWTU010000396.1:0-2323 GCF_982758155.1 Marinagarivorans sp.
TTGGGGCAAATATCGGCGGGGGCTAACACGCCGTCGCCATCGAGGTCGCGCTGGGCATCCGAGCAACCTTCTGCATTAACACTGGCGCTAGGTGCAGTGCCGGCGCAGCCTTTACCTTCTTTACTATCAATCACGCCATCGTTGTCGCCATCGTTATTGGCAATACCGAATACGCGAATTGCCACTACGCTGCCGTTATTGGTAGTGCCTTCAAATTGAATATTGAGTGTGCCATCGGTGACGTTTATGTTTTTGAGTATTTCAACTTTAGCCACGTTTTGACCACCGGCGTTCGCGAAAATATCGTAGCTTGAAAGTACCTTTTGGCCTTCGATGTTGATATCCATTAAGCGCTCACCGGCTGCGGTGAAATACACTTCGGCAAAGTGCAGCTCTACATCATAGCGACCATCGACTAGTGGAATGTTGTAGCTTAAAGGTTTGCCCCAGCGTTCCTTGCGGTACAACACGTCGTCTTGGGTGTTGGCAACCTCGTGGGTAGGCTCCCCCATCGATGCGCCCAGCGAGCCTTCATAGTATTTCGCTTCATCAGCCATAAACTGTGTGCCGTCTTGCGCGGTGTACGCCTCGCCACCTACGTTGATCGCAAACACGGCGCTTTTTGTGGCTGTAATATTGGTACAACCGGTGTGATCAATACTGTTGAGTTGTTCTTTTGGCGTATCAGGGCAGAGGTCGTTCGCGCCGACAATACCATCTCCGTCGCCGTCGGTAGCATCAACAATAGGGGCAAATGCCTGGGTGATGTAGGTCGCAACATCGGTTGCGCAACTTGCGCCGTTAAGGTCTGTGCATTTACCGGGCTGCGGCATGGCGCTGGCAACGTAATCGGCTAATGAAACCACATCGCGGCAAGCATTGGGTGCAACCGAGCAGTCGCCGACGAGTACAGAAGGGAACACCCCAGCAACACCGGTACCGTCATCTTGGTGGCAGGCTGCGCACTGTTTGTCGTAGATTTCTTGCCCGCGCAAAAAGGCGTCCGATACTGGCGCTGCGCTACTTGAGCTAGTTTGCGGCTCGCTGCTTGATGGCATTACACTCGAAATAGCTGCCAGTGATGAGGAGGACGCGGGCACCGAAGCAACGCTTGAGGGGGTCATACCCATACTGGAATTGGTCTCACTGGAGCTGATGACAGTTTCGCCGGTACAGGCGGCCAAAAAGCTAAAAGCGCTTAGCCTTAGCCATTTAAAGCCTGTAGCCCTAATGGTTGTGAGTGGGTGGGTTTTCATTGGCATGCCCTTTTTAGTTTGCTATTTATTGTTGTTTTTTTCGAGGTGGGGTAGTTGAAATTTGTTTCTTTAGTGCAATGCGCGCATTGCACTTGCAAACCAAGATAGCGGCTAACCTGCAAGGGCAGAAGAGGCTAAAATGTGATGGAGTACTACTTATCTCGATATGGGAAGCTTTTTGTATTGGCATCACCGCTCAAGCGTAGATGTGACGGGGGAAGCAGCTCGGCATTCCATATGGCCCCGATGTCAAAATAGGCGTCCCATTCTTAAAATGGCACGCCTTACTTGTCGCATATTGTGCAAAAAGCACCAAATGGAAGTTTTTGGGGAGTCTACGCTAACCGCTTGATGCTCTGGGTATTGGCGCCGGGGTAAATTGCTTTCAGGATGCTCGAGTACTTTCTGAGTAGGCACATTAATGATGACTGTGACTTCTTCGGTGAATGGATGAGGTTCATCTTCGGCTGCTGCGTTAACGCGATAAGGCAGCTGACTTAGGCTGAGGTTAACACCAGCATGATACCCAGGCGCTGAGATTGCGTCTGATAAAACACCTGTACTAGTTCTGGCAAGCGCCCTTTTTTAATCGCAAGTGCAGCAAGCTGACGGTTGGCTGCGTTATTCACATCTTGGCTTATTAAGTAGTAAAAACAATATGCCCGAAGCTTCTTACTAAGCCTTGATGTTTAGCTGCTGCCAGTTGTGGCTCGATCTCTTTAGTACTGCCAATGTGATCGGCGGCTAACATGATATCGATTTCGCGCGCGTGAGGAGCTTACATTGCTTCGTGGCTCTCTAAGGTTGTGGTTTATAGCGTTTTTAGGAATGAAAATATGCGTGGTAATGACCCGTTGCCCTATGTTAAAACGTTGCCAAATTCCAGCCTCTTAAGATGGGCGGCTGTAGCATGACGCTGCGCTGCATCCCAATAATTTACCTAATTAGGTAATGATATACAGACGCGACGGAAAATTTCGTCATAGTTGGAGGGAATTCATTGGGTTAGGGTCGAGGCAATAATAGTTTATCCAATTAGGCGAAGAGGGCCTGCAGGGAGGCAGGTT
>NZ_CEXWTU010000397.1:0-2319 GCF_982758155.1 Marinagarivorans sp.
AATTAATCCACGATGGTTTTTATTTCACCTTGAAAGGGCTGCCCTAATGACCTATATCCATATAGGCCCCGGCATGCGCCCCTTCGAGCGCCTTATTGAGAAAGCAGGCGCCCTCGTCTAATTGGACAAACTATTATTGCCTCGCCCCTTACACCAGGTATCGCTTACAAATATCGGCAATGTTATTTAATTTAACGGGTTTTCGTAAATAGTCTGTTGCGCCTTTTATTTTTGCTTTTTCTACGTCATCATCAAAAGCAAAGGCGCTTTGAACAACAATAGGTATGGCGCAGTGTTGCTGGCGCAAGACCTCAATCATCTCTAATCCAGACATTCCTGGAAGGTCAACATCTGTTACGATCATATCAAAGTTTGATTTTTCAAATTCGATTAATCCGGCTTCAGCACTCCCGCACATTATCACTTCAATTCCCTGCTTGGAAAACATCTTTGACAGTATAATTTGACTGGTCGAGTCATCTTCTATTACCAGTACATTAGGTTCATTCAAAAAGCCCTGGCTGGGCGCCCGCTGCGTTATTCCAGTCCCAACCTCAGTTTCAACCTCATCAGTCTCAATGTTAGCTACAGGAATAAAACACTGAAAAGAGGTTCCCTCGTCAACCTCGGTTTCTAGGGCTATCCGGCCTTGCAAAACATCAATGAGTGTTTTAACGATGGATAACCCCAGGCCAACCCCATCGGTTTTACTCGAAAGCTGAGTAAACTGTTCAAAAATATGTTCTTTATACTCAAGGGGGATTCCTTTCCCATCATCCGATATTGTAATTACCATTTCTGTACGGTTATTAACCTCTGCCATGGTTACCGAAATATCGATGCGAGTTCCTTCTGAATACTTTATTGCATTATTGATCAGGTTATACATAACCTGCAGTATCTTGCCTTTGTCTGACGATACCCGCTTAGGGACATTGCTGGCGATAGATTGGCTAAGTTTGATGTTATTGCGGTGGGGTTTTATTTCATAAAACTCAATGACTTCACTGACCAAAGCCGCGGGGGAGAAAGCTTTGTGGTTGAGTTGGACCTCACCGGATTCAAACTGGCTGGCGGATAGGATGTTACCAACAATATCGGTCAGGCTGTCTGCGGCAATAGAAAGTCGACCAACAAGCCCTGTCTGCTCTGGCGTCATTTCTGATTCAGATAATAATTCACTAACGCCAATAATACCGTTTATTGGCGTTCTAATTTCATGGCTCATATTGGCTAAAAAATCCGACTTGGCTTTGGCCAATTTTTCTGAATTCTTAAGCTCCGCTGTTAGTTTTCGGTTAAGCCCAATTGAATGATGCTGCTCTATGATAGCCGGCAGAAGTACTGCAAAAACACAGGTTAATATAAGTGCGGTACCAAAGCCTAGCAGTGCGGCCTCAGGAATGGGGCGCAAGAATGGAAAGTCGAGAAAGTGCATACCATTTAACAATAGAAATAGTGCAAACGTATTGGACATGCTAGGCCCATGCTGGCGATTCTGACGATAGATTAAGCGTTTTAATGCATAAAATATCTGTGGCAGGCCTATGGCTAGGGCGACGGGCAAGGCGATTATTGTCAGGTTATTTGTATAGCTATTTAGCAAGCCCGTCAACAATAGTGCGCAAAGAAAAGGCAATACTATATATACAGTCTTAATCCGCAGGCCGGTAATAATGCATAAAATATTGATTAGGCATAGCGCAGTCAATATATAAGTAGAAAACGAAATAACGCTCGCCAGTACCGACTGAGTAAAAATACCCTGTAAAACAAAATTAAGTAAGGTGAAGGACCATACGCCAATTAGCCATATAAAAGGTGTGGTTTTGTAGGTCAAGTATAGCTTGATAGATATACCGGCATTGATCAGTAAGAGCGCGGCATATACCAGCAGCAATGCCTCTAGCGTTTGAGGGGTAGTGTCCATACGTTATGCTCAAGACTCCGAATACACTCCATTTATAATAGACCCATTCGCCCAGCGCCTTAAGTTTAAAATGGAATATTGATAATAAATATCATGTCGTTATCAAAGGCTATAGCATCAAAAGAACGGTTAGGGTGAATGAAGTTTTTTTCACCGAATAATGTTCAATTTTTCGCCCTCCGTCTTCATTTCTCAGCGCGTACATGCTTTGGTAGCTGTACCTCGAATGGTGCTCCGGCCTCGAGGTAACTCATTTAATATGATTGATGTTTTTTTGAGTAGTGATATTAGGGCCGAGGAAAAAATACTTTAGGGGCCTGCACGGAATAAGTTACTGGAATTTGGGTTTTTGGGTGCTTGCTTGACGAGGCGAAAATATGGCGTAATAG
>NZ_CEXWTU010000398.1:0-2298 GCF_982758155.1 Marinagarivorans sp.
TTCCATAAGGCTGACACTAAAAATCCTGTAGGATTACTAAGAGGTCTAGTTATGGATGTGATAGGGAATACAGAAAATGTGTATTTAGAATATATAAGACTTCCTGAAGTTACTCATACAGCTGGTGATAACCTAGGTGGTTATGGTAAAAATTCTGGAGAAGAAATAGTAAATATTGCAGTAAGAAAGATGATGTTGTCATTGGAAGATCCAAGGTATCAGTTACAAATTAACGAGACCTCCGCTGAGAAGCGTTGATGACTCTCTTTTCCTGCGTTAGATTGGGTGGTAGATTTGCGTCTACCCCCATTCTTTTAAAAAATAGAATATGACTTTAAACGAGATTGTTTACAATATTAAGAATATCGCTGAGGGTGGATACACTACAGATGATAGTAAGTTAAGTACTCGTCAAATAAAGGCGTGGGTTAACTATCATAGATTAACTCTGTTGGAAGCATATACGAATAACGGAAAGAACATCCCACAGGGCGCTACTCAGAACTTAGGTACATTCACAACCCCAGACGAGGGATCGTTCCTTACACTGCCTAAAATAGCCTCATACGGAGATACTAGAGGAATAACTAGTGTGACATCTGTAGATGGTAACATGATATTCGCTAGAACAACTCAAGATAAAATAGCATTCCAAGAGCATAGTAGGTTTACATCTGTAATGCCTAAGTTTTTCCTTGAAGAAGGAACTAAGTTGTACTTTGTTGGATCAGGCGGAGGAGAGCAGGTGAAGATAGTTGGTATAGCAGAAGATCCTAGCGCTGTATCTGGATGGGGAGGAGATGACTCCGAATACCCATTACCATCACAGCTTGTTGGTCCATTGATTGAATCAATCGCTAAGGTTGAGTTAAACATGACGGTTAAAACTCCAGGAGATGTAATTAATAATGAAATGGAAGGAGATAGAGAAGTTCAAGCTCAAGGCAAATAATGTCATACATAACATATAAAGATATTTATAAACAAATATCCAGTAGAGTAAGAGTAGAAGCGTCTGGCAGGAAAAAGACAAAAGCTATACCTTACTCTTTGTATTTTAGAATAGTTACTAAATTCTTCGAGATTCTAGCCAGAGACTTAATAGTTAGAAAACAAAGAATTTTCTTACCTTTGGGTTTAGGATTTTTATATGTAGATAAAAAAGAACATAGACGGGCTTTCCATATTAGAAAGGATATGAAAGAGTCTAAGTTAAAAGGTGAACCAGTAAGGTATAAGGTTCCTATATTGAGTGATTTTTATTATAAAATACAGTGGGCTAAAGGTAATAAGGATATGGTTAAATGTAAATTATATCCAGCTAAAAAAGTCAGAGAACTATTAAAAGATACATACAATGCAAGTTAGTGTTAAAAGAATAATTGGAAATGTAGCTCGTAACTTAGGGTTAAATAATCCGTCAGAACATATAGAGTCATTTATAGAATGGGCTTTTGAGGCTGAGGAAAAGATAGGTAGCTTTAGTACGTTTACAGACAAGGAGTTTGCTTTAACCGTAACTGACAGTAAGGCTTTATTACCTACAGACTTAATGACTTTAATAGATGTGAAAGGTATTACGTTTATGGAGCCTACTCAAAAAACATTTAAAGCAGATTCTTCTGGTAGTAAGTACTGGATTGTAGGCAGCTACATACATTTTTCTAACGTATCTAGTGGAACAGTTAATATAGCTTACAAAGCTTTAGATACAGACTCTGATGGATACCCAACTATAAAGCAAGGACATGAAGATGCTGTTGCTCAGTATATTATGTGGAGGTTTAAATCTATAGAATATTATAACGGTAAGATTGCTAGATATATAGTTCAGGATTTAGAAAAGCGATGGTACTGGTTGTGCGGCCAAGCGAGAGGTAAAGATAATTTACCTTCAGAAGCTGAGATGAGAAACATAGCAAAGTATTGGAATGCATTAATCCCTGAGAGAGAATAATTATGGCAGAGCAATCTAAACCAAACACTTTTAGTGGAGGTATGGTAACGGATTTAGATCCTGCATACCAATCTAAAGAATCCTACTTTACAGGACTTAATATTCGTGTAGTTACTAATGGAGATAATTCGTATTCGTTAGAGAATATTCAAGGACCTAGATTTGAATGGAATCTAAATACTGCAGTTGATGGTGTTCACAATACTGGCACAAGCAGGTATGTTATTCATGGGGCTGTAGTTGTAGATGATTATATCATAACTATAGAAGGTCAATTAACCGCCTCTAATAAGAACTGGAAGATAAGAAAATACATAATAGATTATTTAGGGGATATTAGT
>NZ_CEXWTU010000399.1:0-2288 GCF_982758155.1 Marinagarivorans sp.
AAAATACATCTTAATCCCCTTTTACTCGCTCACAAACCTCCTCAAATGCAACGTTGTTGACGTCAGTGTCCTATTGCATAGAGTTGTAAGCTACACGTATTTTGCCATGGATTCTTTTATGCATTAAGTGCTTTGTGGGATTGTTTTGTGAATATACATATTAGGCTTGGGTATGGGGTATTCGTCACCATAAATTAACGATAAAGGCAAAATTCGCCCCTGTATTATTTTGTGACTTTTTTTACCGACGACCCAATAGGGATGAATATTGAGTCCTTTAGCAGTCCTGATATGATACTTCTTCCGATCAAACTTCTTACTGATAGCACTATGGCTAGACTCAGGCAATCCGTGCTTTAGGCAAAACACCTTAAAAATGCCGGGGGCCAATATAAATACCCCCTCCGGTACGATATGCACTTTAGCCTCATGGTCATTGATGACCATCGTCTTCTCAATAAGGTTGATACGTAGCCAGTTAATGAATTTGGCTGCAATCTGCGGATCTTTCGGGTCTAATCCTTGATACACCGCATGCCCACCTTCAGCACGATTAACGACTGCGCTGATCGGCATCTCGGTTTCACTCACAGATGGAACCAGGGGCTTCGAGGCCGAGGACGTTTCCGGAAACAATTTTGCAGGAGATATTCTCGCAGATTCTATAGAGTCCACAACCTGAAGCTCCAACTGCTCTTCCACCGGCTTCGTTACAGCGTCTGAAACCTCATTTACAGTATCACTCGCAGTTTCTGCCACCTCAGGTTCAGCTTCGGGTTTGCTTGCAGCTTCTAATATTTTCTTTTCAGGTGCAGGTGCAGCTTCAGGCGTTTTCTTGCCTTCGGCTTTTCTTTCAGCCTCTGGCTCGGGCGGCTGACGCCGTTTATTCGCTGCAGCGAATACCAAGCTTGGCTTTGAAGGGGGATTGTCTTTTTCTTCAGCTGCAGGTGCAGCTCCCTGTGTTTCTTTTTCAGCTTTCGTGCTTGCAGTTTCACTGCGGCCTGAAGCCGCATTATTATTTTCCGCCAATGATATTTTGTTTTCAGCGTCCTCGCTGATTTTATCTGTGCCTACAGCTTCAGCCGCGCTCTGCGCGGCTTGTTTATTTTCAGCTCCGCTGGCCGCTATATTTTCATTTTCAGGTGCTGATGCAACTTCTGCCGGCTTAGCCGGTGCAGACACTTTCCCTAACAGTATCTCACCCGAAAACGGTTTAATTTGACGGGTTGGCACAGTAAGCCTCCGCGCTTCAAATTTTAGGCATGTAAATGCGTGCCTAAACTCGCTACCGACAGCGGTAATTGTCCACACAGCCTTGCCATCAGATGTTGGCAAGGCGTAGCCATGCTCTTGGAGGATGTCATAAATCCTTACCACTTCACGCGGGGTATCATTTATCCCCAATTCGTCACACCTGCTAATGATTTTTTCCGCAAGCGAGCGGCATACAAAATAGATGTGGCCCTCCTGGTCACACCATCCCATCCCACCATTCACATTCATGCGAATTGAACCATCGGCGACCCAGTCGCGAATAAAACCCAAATAACGATCGATAAGCGGCAAAGCACGACTAAAGCGCTTGCTTGGCATAGGAAGCTGTAAGTTCGCACGCGTGGACTCCATATCTGCACGCTCAGCGAGGTCGCCGATAATGCCTGATTCATAACGATCGCCGCGCAAGTGTGCGCAGATTTGCTTCATGAGCTCTGTTTCATTCGCCAACCAAGCCCGCGCCATACGCGGCAAAATATCGAACAGTGTTGGACCGATATAAGTGTGCATGTGGTACTGAACTTTAACGAATTTGATGCTGTAAGACTTCGCATCTGTAAATGCCGTCAACGCTTTATCGTGCGGAGTCCACCAGCGTTGAGTACCATTTTCAAGGTTAAGCTGAATGCGTATCGAGGTGAGTAACTTGCCGATATCATGAAGCAGGCAGCTCGCAAAAACACCATAGGTCCAAAGGTGCTGCTTATGCTCAATCTCACTAATGCTAGCGCCGATCGGTAATTTAATTCCAGATCGCATTTTGAGGGCAAGTGTGATGACCTCATAAGTATGGGTTAACAAGCCACCAGGGCCGCAATGGTGGTGAGACTCTGAAGCTGGGGCTAACTGAATGGATTCAGCATACTGAGAGAATGCCGCTTTAATTAAGTGATCAAAAACATTCGAATCGAGTCCAACTAATGATCGCCACTCATGTAGCTCAGGATTTATCGATAACCGCTGACAAAGATCATCGTATTTGAGGATCGGTAATGCCGATATATCAAGTGTCA
>NZ_CEXWTU010000400.1:0-2287 GCF_982758155.1 Marinagarivorans sp.
GCATTTATCCTCCGCGTTTGCGAGTCGTGCGATATGCTCATTTAAACAACGCATAAACCAGCTAATGCTGCTCAAACGATTGCGCCACTCAGCAACGAGCTCATCGACAAGATATTGCTCCACTTCACTGATAGGCTGATTTTTTAACACTTTAAGGGCTAATTCATTCCCCTTGAATAGCATCATCCAACGGCGAATCACCGTTTTATTACTCCATCCTGCCGCTTTTGCCGCATCAATATGCAGTACTAAATGATAGTGATTTGACATTACAGCGTACGCTGCGATATCAAGAGCGAAGATGTCCCCCAGCTCAGCAATTTTATCTGCAATCCATTCGCGACGATGCTCATAGTTTTTACCGCTGTATTTATCTTCGCCCATTAGAAATGAACGTTTAATACAACGTGAACAAATATGAAACCAACTGGTTTGATCTAAAGAGATCAATGTTCTACGTGCTTGAGTCATAAAAACCTCACTGATAAACACTACCTAGTCATTTAGGTATAGCCAACCGCTGAGGTTTTTGCACTACCGCTTATCGGGTTTTGGATGTCCTGTCTTATTCATCTCTGTCTTATTCTTCTTATTCTTCCTATTCTTCCTATTCTTCCTGTCTTATTCTGTCTTATTTACCTGAAACTTCTAAATGTTGGACCACGTCAATTCGAAAACCTGCCGGGTCTTGCAGAATAAAATGAACCTGTCCCCAAACTTCTTCTTTGAGCTCCATAACCATAGTCAAATCCATTTTTTGAGCTTCGGCATAGGCATGAGCTGCATCTTTAACTTCTAGTGATATCACATAGCCATCTGGAGACATCAATGGTCGAAGAAAGTCTGGTTGGCTTACATGTTCTGGTATCAAGAAGCCAAGCTGAGCACCCGAATTGGGTGACACCAAATGCAAGTAAAAATCAGCATCGTAAAATACGGCATTAAAGCCAAATACGGATTCATAGAATGCTTTCACAGCTTCTAAATTTGCCGTTACCATCACAGGAAACATCGCGTCTATTTCGATCATCTTATTTACCTCTTACTGTTGATTAGTTCAGCAATATTATCCTTCATTCAGATGAGTCGTTATTGTATAAAACGGACATTTTTCTGAACTGTGTCGGCGTGACTCCAGACAAACGTTTAAATTCACGAACAAAATGAGGCTGATCGTAGTAATGATCTAGGTAGGCCTTATTATGTTGCGGCGTATTCATCGCTTTGAGAGCGCTCTGAAACTTTAGCACCTTACCAAAATCTTTGGGAGGCAAGCCAACATGCTGTTTGGTCAACCGTCTAAGCTGACGTGCAGACACCCCAAAATCAGTGCATCGGCTATCTGACAAGTCAAGATTAGAGCTGACATTTTCGTAACAGTATCGAATGTAGCGGGCTAGGCGCGGATCAACGTCGACAAACGTTACGGCAGAAAGTATTAATGCCGACAGGCTATTGCAGCGTTTATCAAAACTATTTTCGTTCTCAATGACTTCATATGCGGAGTAAACCATATCCTCGGTTAATAAATTTTTCGCTTTTACATTACCAGTCTCACCCCATTCCCCTAAAGGTATAGAAATCAAGCCTTGATGTCCTAAAATTCGAAAACGAATACCAAAAAAAGACGCTGGGCCATCAATATGAAATAAAGTAGATGAGAGAAATGGCGGAATAAGAAAGTTATCGTCGAAGCAATCTAGATTGATGATCCAATCAACGCAGTTATCCGGCACACTATGGTATTGAAACCGGCCTTTGGAAACTGTGAGCTGCCAATACGATTGCACCCAACGATTTAACGGAGGCATTGGATGCCACGTTTTATAGGCACGGTCATCAGCGACTTTTCCTTGAGTCGGATTATAATCTAAAAACATTTTTGTATTGAAATACAAAACATAAACTTTCCTGGCTACTAGCCATTGAGAAACATAACGCCTTTGCCGCAGGCTGACGAAATGCGTAGCATTTTGGCAGTCCAGCAGCTTGCTGTAATTGTACGCAAACTTGTATGCGCTACCACCAGCTAGGAGCCTTAGTTGATGCAGAGAACCCAGTGGATATAGCAGAGATACAGGACATCTATAACAATTGTCACTAAAACACAGCTATTGAAAAATAAAAGCGTCGAAAACGCAGTACAACCAACGTAGCGACTAAGGCAGCCTAAAGAGAGGGTATTTTATCAGTTTTAGGCTGTGAAATAATAGACTAACAGCCAAATAATCTGCGAGCGCGTCATGGCCAGTATTACTCACTTTATTGAGCGTAAGCTTAAACTCAA
>NZ_CEXWTU010000401.1:0-2283 GCF_982758155.1 Marinagarivorans sp.
GGAAGTAGGAGGCAAGTATTATTGGATAAAGTATTTTTTCCTCGGCCCTAAAGTCCTAACTTAAATGACAAATTTTGCAGAGCTCTAGGAACATACTGGGGTAATAGCTGGGGCTTGTTTGAATGGGGTGTACGGGGCTGCGGCAATTGCGACCAAAGCGCAAACCTTTGGCCGTCAACACATTAATCTTTCTGTAGCTGTCAAAGTGACTTAGGCTTGGGCGATAAAGCGTCATCAACAAACCTTGCTCGCGCAAAATCTTATTGGCTTTTTGTGCGCTAATGCCTGGTGCATAGTGTTTTAGTAATGTTGTTAGCGGTAGGGTGGACGGGAGCGTGACGGGGTTTTGATTGGGGGCAGGGTCATTATCGCAAGGGCGCGACGGAGTAGGGGTGGCTGTGAAACTTAACGCTTGAGTTGGATAAACAGGGTAGCGCATCATAAAATAACTCCAGTTATTGATGATTAAGCGACTGAATCAGATCGCAGGAAAAAGCGGCGCGGCATCGGTAATGCGTGGCGGCTTATCAGTTCACAAAACAGCATTGATGGGCTGCCTTGTGAACATGCGAGTATTATCGCAAGGCGCTGTCTCAGATCATGAGACTGTCAAATAAGAGAATGAAAAATATGGACGGTTTTGATCGTATTTACGATTTACACAAGATTTTACAGCGCCGAAAATCGGCGATTCCGCTAAAGGATATATTGGCGGAAATGGAGTGTTCCCGCGCGACCTTCAATCGCATTAAGCGCCACATGAGTGACTTTTTGGGCGCGCCCATTGAATACAGTCGGGAACAGGGTGGGTATCGGTATGGCGATGGTCACTACGAGTTGCCCGGAACTTGGTTCAACGAGCAAGAGTTGCATGCCATGGTGGTGATGCATGCGCTTTTGGAAAATACCGGTAGTGGCTTGTTAACTGAGCAATTGGCGCCAATAAAGGCTCGCTTTGAGCAATTACTGGCGGCCTCGTCTGTTAATGCATCAGCGTTGAGTGAAAAAATTGTTGTGGTGAATGCTATTACGCGCCCGGTGAAGCATCGTTTTTTTGTTCGCTTGGCGAGTGCTTTATTTAACGAGGAAACCTTAGCGATTACGTACCTTGGGCGTGAGGGTGGTGAAATATCCGAGCGTGTTATTTCACCGTTGCGGTTAGTACTTTATCGAGGTAATTGGTATTTAGATTGCTGGTGCCATTGGCGATGCGCTTTGCGTACCTTTGCGCTGGAAAATATTCAGCAATGTGGCGTAAGCGACAGCCAGTTTTATGCGGTAAATGCCGAATCATTAAATGAGCATGTGAAGCCCACCTACGGAATTTATGCGGGGCAGGCTAATGAGCAGGCGACGCTTAAATTTTGTGCAGCCGCGGCGGCCAGGGTGATGGCAGAGCAATGGCATCCGGATCAGCAGCTCACAGTTAATGACGATGGCAGCCTGTGTTTAAGCCTGCCATATGATGTGACCTTACCGGCAGAACTGGTGGCAGATATCTTAAGTTATGGCGGTGATGTTGAAGTGCTTTCTCCAGCATCATTACGCTCCAGGGTAACCGATGTATTGCAGGCCGCATTAGCGCGCTATGAGGGCGGTTAGGGACGAGGAAACAATATTTCATCCACTAATGCTTGATCTCGACATCCTTACCTTCGTTGCTTAAAGCGTTACATGCCCCGGCATGCGCCCCTTTAAGCGTCTCGATAAGAAAGCCGATCTCTTCGCCTAATTGGATAAACTATTATTGCCTCCTCCCTTAATGTACGTTTGGCTCAGTTTTGAAATTGGATAACAAGGTTAATCCAAAGTGCCAAAGTAAGGATCACCCCAAGCCAAAATACAAGCATGCGGTGCAAAATATTGTTATACGTAAGGTGAACGATAGCGTGCGCCACGCGTGAAAATACAAACAACCATGCCGCGATTAATGCAAATGAGCTGTGAATATTTAGGGCCAAGTAAAGCGTGCAAGCGACATAGAATAAAACGGGTAACTCAAATTGATTATTGTAGTTACGGGTGGTGCGGGTTACGAAATCGGGTAGCTCGCCTTGCATCGTGCGAAAGGCTTTAATCGGTATCTGTTTATTGCGTACCCCTTTTACTCGGCTTGTAACGGCAATAACGCCAATAATAGTGGTGAGAACAACCATGGCAAACATCGCATATAACATGAGATTCCTTTAGGTGTTTACTGCTTATTGGCCGGCCATGGTAACGGCTTTTAGGGGCGTAAGGGACGAGGAAACAATATTTCATCCACTAATGCTTGATCTCGAC
>NZ_CEXWTU010000402.1:0-2237 GCF_982758155.1 Marinagarivorans sp.
CAAGCGTGCACCCAGGAATTCAAAAACGGGAAGTTATTTCATGCTCGCCCCTAAGAGTGGGTCTTCGCTGGAGCGGATCAGTATATCCAGGTCGGCGGCCATACCGGCTAGCGCACCAATGATGGCGGCTTTGGCGAGTGTGGCGGTAGAGCCTTGAGGGACGAGGAAACAATATTTCATCCACTAATACTTGATATCGACTTCCTTACCTTCGTTGCTCAAAGCGTTACATGCCTCGGTAACTGCTCCATGCGTTACCCTACTGACCTATGTCCTATAGGCCCCGGCATGCGCCCCTTTAAGCGCCTCGATAAGAAAGCCGATCTCTTTGCCTAATTGGATAAGCTATTATTGCCTCGTCCCTTACGCCATATTTTCGCCTCGTCAAGCAAGCACCCCAAAACCCAAATTCCAGCAACTTACTCAGTGCACGCCCCTAAGGGGCGTGGTCTTGCGGTAAAACCGTTGCCTCATTTTCAGGGTGAACTCGCGAAAATAAAGGTAACGGTTCTTTATCGATCAATAAAATAGCGGGTTCTTATTTTTCGTCACCGGTTGCTTGTTCGGCTAATGGTACGGCGACTTGGTAGGGAGTTGGGTAGTCGTTTACATTGAAAACCAGCATTGGGCTAATTTGATCTCCATCTATTTGCTGTGCATATTGAATCTTCCCGATAAAGTGAATGGCTTGGCTGGGGTCTTGTTCGCTCACTTCGAGTAAAACATCATTAATTACGCTGTCGTGGTCGCGTAAACGCTGACCTTCGCGCAAGGTAAGTTGTGGCCACTCGGCGCTAATGCGCTGCACTTCACCGTAATTATTAATCGCGATTTTTACATCTGATTGACTAACGGGTATACCGTTTAGGCTGCGCGGTACAATAACGTAGCGGTACATTTCCATTACGCTGCTGGGCTTTTCTTCGCCGGCTTTACCGCTCGACCCCATTTGCTTTGTTATAAAAGGTTTGGCCATTTCGCGACTTTCAAAACCGAGATTACGCAATATCGAAAGTACTTGTTTTTCGGCTTGCTCTGCAGGAATGGCTCGGCTTTTAGCGTCGGTATCAAAATTCCATGAGCGGTCGCGATTGACATAGCCTATTTTTGCTCTTTCAGCATCAATGCGTAAAGCGCGAATACCATCATCAATAGCGGTAACTTCTTTTGGGGCTTCTAAGCTGATTTTATCGTTAAGGGCATTGGCTAAGCGATCAAAGTTAAGTGCACTGACTGGGTCGCGACCTTCATAGGGTTTTAATAGGCTTTCGTCGTATAGAGGGAGTGCTTTTTCGATGAGCGTTTTTAGTGCCTCAATAGAAACTTTTTCGGGCGTTACATTTTCGAGTAACATTTTGGCGTTGGTACGCGAATCTAATTCGGGCTGCTCTTGTGAGTGTGCAGGTGTTGCTAATAACGCAGCCGATACGAGGGTTGATAATGCTAATACTGTATTAAAATTCATGGTTAATCTCCTTATTATGCGTCAAAGTCGCTGCCGATGGTGGTTTCTGCTGCAGGATCACAGCCTTCTATATAAGTCACACCCCACCAGCCCACATCGTTCGGGTCGCTTAATACATTGTTGTAACGCTCAGTTCCAATGCGGTTCCACATATCGTTATGGTTGGCTCCCACGGCGTAGGCCACAGGGCATTGATCGTCACCGTTTTGAATATTGGGGACATACATATTATCCAGCCAAGAATCAGCAATGGTTTTTGAGAAGGCATCCTCAGCAAAATCACGGTACTCACTAATTCGGTTTGTACCTATCCACATTAAGCCGTGAAACCCAGTAACTTGGTGCGCCCCATCAAATGCACGCCACCACGAGGACCACTGGTTATCGTCCATACTTTGACAAGACGAAAGGTGTAGAAATTCTTGATCAAAGTCACCAAGGTCCATTTCGCTACGGCGAATATTACAGTTGCCGCCACCGGCTTCATTAATGCGTACTCGGCCGCCGTAATCATTGCCGTTTTCAAAACCGTGCAGGGCGAGCATAACGGCGTCGCCTTCATCCATATGGGCCGAATCGTTGCCCCAATTTACAATACTGCGGTCGGCAAATTGACTGTTGCGAATAGTGCCATCTACCTGTTGGCCGTCGCGGCTGTAGGCGTCGCTACAGTGGCCGCCAATACACCAGCCAAAAAAGTTAACGCCTTTGCGGGTAATCTCGTCATACCAGGCATCGGCCATATCATCCCAAGAGTTACGTGTGCTTCCGC
>NZ_CEXWTU010000403.1:0-2237 GCF_982758155.1 Marinagarivorans sp.
AATCCACGATGGTTTTTATTTCACCTTGAAAGGGCTGCCCTAATGACCTATATCCGTATAGGCCCCGGCATGCGTCCCTTCGAGCGCCTTGCTGAGAAAACAGGCGCCTTCGTCTAATTGGACAAACTATTATTGCCTCGCCCCTTAGTTATTCATTGTCCAGAACCCAGCCGCGAGGATTGTTTGCAAAACCTAGCGGTGCGTAATATTCGTTAGCGTCGGGTGCGGCCAGTAATATCACCTTACATTTTTTCTGTATCGCTTCGGTCGTATTTTCGATGAGTTTTTTTCCTATGCCTAGTCGTTGGTAATCGTTGTGTACTGCTAGGTCTGAAAGGTAGCAAGCGTAATGGAAGTCGGTCATAGCGCGTGCAATACCAATTAAAGGCTGCCCTTCTGCATTTTCGTCCCAGGCGCTAACAATTAGATTACTGTTATTGATCATCCCGTCGGTGCAAATCACATCCTCGGTGGGGCGGCGCTGCCCGAGTGAGCAATTTTTAAGCAAATGGCGAAAAGCATCTCCGGTTACGATGTTGTTATTCTGGCCGGCAATGTAGGTGTGATAACGGATGCTGTAAGGCGTCATTGTGTAGTCCTTGTTTTTTAGTAACTATTCACGTGGGCCGAAATAATGCTCATCCAAAAGGCGAATTGATTGTTTTCTGGGCATTCAAGCGTCAGGCCTTGCAGGGATGGCAAGGGGGAGAAAACGCAGGAGCACGTTTTCCAGAACGCTTGCATAGTGCCCATGGATGGCTTGAACGGCCCAGAAAATGATCAGTTTGCCGGCCTATTTGTGCATGTTTGAATAGTTACATTTTTTATAAGTTTCTTAGCCGTGTGGGCAAGGAAAGTTGCAGGCGAATACCGTATCATGCGCAAGAATAGAGCACATTTAAAATGACACATTCGACAGTGGCGTTTGATTTTAATGAAAGGTGGGGCTTGTGCAAGAGTTGAGTGGTGTTGAAATAACCGGGCCGTCTATTGGTATTGTTGGTGGCGGTATGGTGGGGGCGGTATTGGCATTATTGCTGTCGCGTAACCTGCCTAGCGCAACGGTTACTTTGTTTGATGGCGAAAAAGCGGATAGTGGGGAGCGGCCCAGTTTTGATCGTCGCTCGACAGCGATTGCGCCATCCACGGAGCAATGTTTCCAGCGCTTAGGCTTGTGGTCGGCCCTTGCTGCACACGCAACGGCGATCCAGCATATTCATGTGTCTGATAAAGGGCACGCCGGCATGGCGCTTTTCGACCCGAGCGATAATGGCGGTGAGCCTTTAGGGTATGTCGTTGATAATGCGGGCATGGGGCGTGTGCTAGCGGAGGCGATAGATAAGCAGCCCCGTGTGCGCTGTATTCAAGCGCGGGTTCAGTCTGTTGCTATGAATGCTTCGGGTGGGATGCTTCATTGGCTGGAGGGTGAAGAGCCTTTCAGTGAAAACTTTAATTTGGTGGTTGTGGCTGATGGTGCAGAATCGACGCTGCGAAAGCAGTTAGGTATCGGTGTGCGCCGTGTCGACTATCACCAACATGCCATCGTGGCGAATGTGCGTCACGAACTCCCTCATCAATTGCAGGCGTTTGAGCGCTTCACCCATCGTGGGCCAATAGCATTGCTGCCAAGGGGCGGGCATGCTCGAAGTTGTGAGAGTGCCCTTGTGTGGACCTGCCCTGAGGGTGAGATTGATGACTATCAATCTTGCGGTGAGGCGGTACTTCTACAGCGCTTGCAGTCTCAATTTGGTTTTAGATTAGGCCGTTTGACGGCAATGAGTACACCGAGCTTTTACCCGTTATCGTTACTGGTTGCCGAGGAGCAAGTGCGTTCCAATGTCGTACTCATGGGGAATGCTGCGCACTTTCTGCACCCTGTTGCAGGGCAAGGTTTCAATTTGTCGGTTCGAGACGCTTTGCGTTTAGTGTCGACGCTGAAAAAGGGGGTGGCCGCAGGGCAGTGCGTGGGTGATTTGGCGGTACTTCAAGATTACGAAAAGCAACAGATGGCTGATCAGCGCAATACCATAGCGCTGAGTCATGGCTTTAATCGTATATTTACGCGAACGCCTTTACCAGTTCAATTATTGCGAACTTCAGGGCTTATCGCGTTGGAGTTAAACCCCATTTTACGCGCGCAATTTATTCGTTTGTTATCTGGGCGCGCACAGCCTGCGGCGCAAGTTGTGTAAGTATTTTTGTAACTATTCAGGTGGGCTCGAAATAATGCCCTCGAA
>NZ_CEXWTU010000404.1:0-2215 GCF_982758155.1 Marinagarivorans sp.
TTAAACAGCGTACTCCAGCGGGCAAATGGGGTGACCCAAAAGATCTTCAAGGTGCCGCGATCTTCTTAGCCGGTAATGCGAGCAATTTCATCACGGGGCAGGTGGTCTACGTTGACGGCGGCATACTGGCGACGATTGGCCGCCCTCAAGGCGAATAGGTTCACAATGCTCCATTGTATGGGGCATGTGTACCACATTTAGATACTCAACTAAGCTTAAGTTACCTGCGGGCGAAAAATTCGCTATCAGCCATATTGGCAGGGCACTTTGCGGCCTAAAAAAAGTAGTGATTGACGTTTACATGGGTAGTACCCCAAAAACCTTTAACGTAACGCGTTATTCAATTGGAGTTTAATGATAATGAGAAAACCTATCGTAATCGCAAACTGGAAGCTAAATGGCGGCTTGGATTTAATATGTATGTCTTTAGCTTCGTTTATCGGTAAGCATTTTGATGCAACCATTGCTATTTGTCCGCCTTATATTTATATGCGGGACATGATGACGTTTTTGCAGTTTTCGGAATTACTGATTGGCAGTCAAAATGTGAGTCGTTTTGAATCGGGTGCATATACCGGCGAAACCTCGGCTCAGATGCTTAAAGAGGCGGGCTGCTCGTTATGTTTGATTGGCCATTCAGAGCGCCGAGCCATGTTTGCTGAAAACAATGAAGGTTGCCACATTAAGGTGTTGACTGCGTTAAATCATCACTTATTACCCGTACTTTGTGTCGGTGAGAATCAAGCCGAAAAAGACGCCGGTGAAACTGTTTCTGTTTTATCCAAACAGTTAAAAGAGAGCTTAACGAATATTGTTTTGGAAGGCCGGGAATTATGCATAGCCTATGAACCTGTTTGGGCTATAGGTACCGGGCTTTCGGCCTCGCCGGAATTAGCGCAACAGGTGCATGAATTAATTAGAGCTGAACTTACACTGATATTCAGTGCGGATGAGGCAGAGCGCATTCGTATCGTATATGGCGGCAGTGTTAATAAAGGGAATGCAGCAGAATTACTATCGCAAAAGGATATAGATGGCGTGCTTGTGGGGGGCGCCAGTTTAGACCCGGAACATTTCTTAGCGATCTGTAGGCAGGCTTCACAATTCGATTCTTAAGAGGCGAGGCTAAAATCGTCTATTTACTGATGCAAAGAGGCTGCACGAAAGCAGGTTAATAGAATAACGATAGGGGCCGGGAGTCATTGTTCGATAATGTATCCCATTAGGGATATTCTCTATAAACATCAATTCAGTTTTAATGGGGGTTAATATGAATTTTTCAGGTTTATCTGTTCCTGCTGGGGTAGTACAAGGTCAAGATGTTCAAGTGCTTTACAATTGGGCCAAAGCTAACAGTTGTGCATACCCTGCCGTTAACGTGGTTGGCAGTAATTCTATTGTGGCCGTTTTGGAGGCCGCTAAAGGTGCTGGCTCGCCGGTGGTATTGCAAATATCTTATGGTGGTGCTGAATTCTTTTTAGGGAAAAGTATTTGTCTTGAAGGCCACAAAAGTGCTGTGTCCGGCGCGATTGCTGCGGCTCATTATATTCATTCTGTCGCAGAAGCTTATGGTGTGCCGGTTATATTGCATACCGATCATGCCGCCAAAAAAATACTTCCCTGGATCGACGGCTTACTCGATGCAGGCGAAGCGCATTATGAAAAAACAGGTAAAGCGCTATTTAGCTCACATATGATTGATTTGTCGGAAGAGCCCTTGCACGAAAACATAGAAATATGCGCTGATTACTTGAAGCGTATGAGCCGTATGGGCATGACCTTGGAAATCGAACTGGGTTGTACTGGTGGCGAAGAAGATGGTGTAGATAATACGGGGCTGGATAGCTCGGCCCTTTACACTCAGCCTGAAGATGTTTATTTTGCATACGAAACACTCAGTAAAATTAGTCATCAATTTACTGTTGCGGCGGCATTTGGCAATGTGCATGGTGTTTATAAGCCCGGAAATGTTAAGTTAACCCCTCAAATTCTTAAAAACAGACAAGAGTATATTCAGAAAAAATTAAAGACAAAAGCTAATCCGGTTGACTTTGTCTTTCATGGGGGGTCTGGTTCTGATGTTCAAGATATTAAAGAAGCTATTTCCTATGGTGTAGTGAAAATGAATATTGATACCGATACGCAGTGGGCGAGTTGGCAAGGCGTTAGAGCGTCAAGTTTAATCTTGATGCGTCTTGCAGGGTGCAAGTCCCTG
>NZ_CEXWTU010000405.1:0-1242 GCF_982758155.1 Marinagarivorans sp.
CAAGTAAGCAAGAATAAGCTGAGTTAAAGCCAGAATAATCCATGCTAATGGTGAAAAAAAGAGTCGATAGAGTTCATTTTTGGCAAGAGTAAACATCAGCTTGTTCTTTCCTCTTGGATAATTTTCATAAACACATCTTCTAAGGAATGTTGTTCTGGTGTTAGTTGTTTCAACTGCCATTGCTGCGTCACTGCGGTACTAATCAGTCTATCTGTTGGATTTTCATCTGGTAGAAAATGTAAACGAAACTGATTGTTTGTAAGCACCTCTACTTGGGTCACACCGGCAAGAGAGTGTAAAGCATTTTGATTAGGAGGGGAGCCAAGTTCTATAAACAAACTGGATGATTGCATTTGTTCTCTCAAACCTGAAATTGTGTCACTTAGAATTAACTGCCCCTGATTCATTATTTGTACTCGATCACATAGCATTTGCACTTCTGGCAAAATATGAGTGGATAGTATTACGCTATGTTCGTTGGCTACATCTCGGATTAAATGACGAATTTCTCGTATTTGAATTGGATCTAAGCCTGATGTAGGTTCATCCATAATAACCACCGCGGGTTTATGAATGATTGCTTGGGCAATACCAACTCGTTGTTGAAAGCCTTTTGATAGGTTAGCAATAAGGCGTTTAGTCACATTAGTTAAACCACATCGTTCAATGACAGAGTCAACAGAAGTTTTAATGTGAGATGATGCAATTTTATTTATCTGGGCACTGAATGTTAGAAACTCTTTAACAGTGAGTTCTTTATAAAGCGGAGGTTGTTCGGGTAAGTAACCAATATGTGATTTAGCTTGCTTAGGCTGAGATAAAAGATCATAACCGTTAATGGTTATCTCACCTCTAGTGGGTGCTAAATTACCACTCAGCATCTTCATGGTGGTACTTTTTCCTGCGCCATTAGGCCCTAAGAACCCGAGAACTTCACCTTTATTAATTTCAAATTTAACATTGTTAACAACGGTGTGAGAACCATAATCTCGAGAAAGTTCATGAGTGGAAAGTAATGGGGATGTCATAATATTTTACAGGAAATAAACTTCATTTTTATTGAGTTCGAAGCTTACCATAGATTGTGGGTCTCGCTAATATAATTAGGGAAGGTGTCAGCCCAAGCTCAAACTATTTTTCTAAATAGTTTTAATGAGTAATAGGCAAAAAAAAACCCGCAATTGCGGGTTTTTTATAGAAAGCATAAAATTATTTAATTTTAGCTTCTTTGTACATAACGTG
>NZ_CEXWTU010000405.1:1252-1871 GCF_982758155.1 Marinagarivorans sp.
GGATCGAATTTCTTCAGTTCCAATTTTTCAGGCATTGTACGTTTATTTTTGTCTGTAGTGTAGTAATGACCAGTACCAGCAGATGAAACTAATTTAATTTTTTCGCGCATGTCTAATTCTCCTTAAACTTTTTCGCCGCGGGCACGGATATCAACTAATACAGCATCGATACCTTTCTTGTCGATGATACGTAGGCCGTGATTACTTACGCGCAATTTAACCCAACGGTTTTCTGATTCAACCCAAATGCGGTGAGGGTGAAGGTTTGGAAGAAACCGACGTCTTGTTTTATTGTGGGCGTGAGAAACATTGTTCCCAGCCATTGGGCGTTTACCCGTTACCTGACATACTCGTGCCATATTAAATCGCTCCTAATTGAACATTATGTCGAGACGCAAATGCGTACCAACGAAAACTATAAAGCCGAACTTTATACCATAGATATAAAGTTCGGAATAGTTTATTACCTATTTACGCTTCCTTAAGCCCCATTCTAGCTAGTTTGTTTTGTATCAACTCAGCATTGATGGTGCCTATTTTGCGCATGATAATTTCACCATTCGGAGCGATGAGAAAGTGTGTCGGTGTGACTCTTACATTATCAAAAGCTTGGGCAATT
>NZ_CEXWTU010000405.1:1881-2169 GCF_982758155.1 Marinagarivorans sp.
TTTCGCCACGCTTATCCCATGTAATTATAAATGGTAATTGTCGTTCATCTCGCATAGCGTTGATATGCTCTAATGAGTCATGAGCCATAGCTACATCAATCATTGTTAAGCCTTGTTGACTGTACTGCTCATGTAAAGCGATTAGTTCTGGCATTTCTTGGATACAGCCCGGGCAATCTGTTGCCCAAAAAGTAACTAGAATGGGTTTACCATCATATTGCTTTAGAGCGTGAGACTGCCCATCTATATCTGTAAAAGAAAGATCGGGGCGCATTGAAGAGCCATTAC
>NZ_CEXWTU010000406.1:0-1344 GCF_982758155.1 Marinagarivorans sp.
AATGTTAGCCATTTGGTTTTGAAGCATCATATCTTCTGTTTGGTCTATGTAGCCATCATTAGCAATAGATGATGTAAGCATCTGTTGGAACTGCGCCATTTGTTGCTGTAGCATTAATTCCTGCTGACTCTTCTCAACTTGAAACTTCATCGCCGCCATCTTACGCCTATTACCGTGTCGCATCTTCTTTAGTTGCCTACGGTGGCTAGCAGTATCTTCAAACATTGCTCTATACACAAAGTAAAACCCGGCTTGAACAGAGAACCCTGCAAATCCATAGAAGACGGCAGATTCCCAAGGATTATTGAAATGACTCCAATCCCACTCGACGTATAGTACGATACAGAGCGCAAGCATTAGTGCTTGAAAGAGCATTGTACCCAATAGATGCAATTCACGCTCTCGTTGCTTTTCCCGATACTCTTCCATCTCTGGATTAGTACTTTCACCTTCTGCGCCCATCATTGCCCCTAATAGCGGGTTGGCTGCAAAGGATAGTGGGCCTTCACGACTTAATGGCATCTCTAGCCACCTCCAACAAACCAGTGATTTCAATTCTGTTTGAACCATTGGCTGTGTGCATCGTTAATTCTCCGTTCGGTTGTACTACAATAGCAAGAAACCGAAGTCCGGAGGAATGCAAATGTGTTAGTGCTGCGACTAAGTCTTCTGGCATTCCATTCTCAAATTCAATATTCAAAATATTTTCGTACATTCTCATTGTTTTCTTCTTTTACTTCTTCTGTCATTTTTTCACCTCAAAATTCGTTTGGGTCCCTCGCTTGAATGATGTTATCAATTCTTAGGATTTGTATTGCGGCAGTAGTGGCGGATTTTAATCCTACCTCTATTACCTCTATCGGCTCTATCACGGAGTATGGTAAGTCTGTAATAACACCGCCGTTTGATACATCTAGGAAGGCATCGCTATTTCCCATACTATGCGCCGCTCTTAGATTGATTACTGAAAGACGTGGGTTATGTCCACAATTCTTTGCTAGTGTGAGAGGGATGATTTCAAGTGCTTTAGCATATGCTTCAACTGCTAACTGCTCCAGCCCTTCTACTGTGTTCGCTATTGATTGTATATGTAATGACATACTCACTTGAGGTGCGCCACCACCAGTCACGATTCTCTTGTTATTATATGCTAGCCATGTGACGCCGATTGCATCATCAAGCGCACGGCTTATTTCATCAGCCGTTTCTTGACTTGGTCCAGAACATACGATAGAATGTCTAACGTTGTTCGGTACTATATTGAGATGTAGTACGGGTTTAGACCATCCTTCCTCAGTGTACTCACAAACAGAGGAGCAACTTCCTAGGTCTTCAACGGTGAGG
>NZ_CEXWTU010000406.1:1354-1838 GCF_982758155.1 Marinagarivorans sp.
AGGTCCCCTATGCTTGAAACAATCATAGCATTTGTTGTTTCTGCAATCATCTCAAGTAGGCTTGCATTGCAACGGCGGATAGCCATTATATGGTTACGTGCGAAGAATTCTGATAGAACGGGGTCTATGTCCCTTCCGCCCACAACAAAATTAATGCCCATGTCTTTTATGTGTTCACCAATTGTTAGAATATCTGCCTTGCGTTTTTGGGAGTATTCATCTGCATCTGCACCTGTTTGGAAATTAACATTGACTCCTTCTGTGAATCTAGGGATGATAAGGTCACAATCAAATATTGCTATCTTTGCATCTGTGACCTCTTTAGCCATTCCGTGGTTCATCTTTTGTTTGTCGATGATAATACCATTGGCCAAATCATAGGTGTCTGAAATACTAGAACCGGGCCTTACTACGATATTGACATTGCTTGGTTTGGCTTTCTTCGCTGCTGTAAGACAAATCTTGGTAAGATGCTCTTTAGCAA
>NZ_CEXWTU010000406.1:1848-2163 GCF_982758155.1 Marinagarivorans sp.
AATACCTGCTTGTTTTCCAGTCATTGCAGTTCCTGCAATGCCTTCTAGTTGGGTATCAGTTATATCAGGCAGTGCAAGTGTCTGTAGATGCGCAAGGGCGGCTTTGCGCCCAATCTCGTACCCATCTTCGATTTGAGCAACGTGGACACCTTCTTTCATTAGAATCTCCGCTTGTCGGCATAACTCGCCTGCAAGCAAAATAGTACTTGTGGTACCGTCGTATGCTTCGCTTTCTTGTGTTTTAGCAAGGCTAACGATAATTTTAGTAGTTGGATGCTCAAATTTAGTTTCTCGGAGAATGGTTGCTCCATCATT
>NZ_CEXWTU010000407.1:0-2100 GCF_982758155.1 Marinagarivorans sp.
AGCCTGCGGTCATAAGACTGCGGGCTTAGCGCTTTATCTGAAAATATTGCTTGGTTGGATGTAAGAGGCGGGTACTTTTATTATTTTTTAGAGTGAGTGTCCCTTTTAGTTTGTTAGAGAAGCGCAAGGCTACCTACGAAGCCGCGAAGACACAAAACCCCAGCCGGTGGTCTCGCGACACGCGTAACTGGGGGTATATTGAATCCGTAGCGCTGAACCCTGAGAAAATTGACCACTGATTACATTTTTTATGACAACTAGCTTGAAAGACTCCGCTCGTAAGCTCACGCTGAAGCTGACCCTACACAATATGTGACGCTCAAACTTTCATAGGTATGCGAGAATTCACATCGGCTGAAACTTGCCCCCTAAATTGGAAAGTTATTGAAATGTTGAGGATTCTATGATTTACAGGTTTAAGTCCAAGCTTGATGTCCAGGATAAATTACAGGCTTTCCCTGTTTCCATTCCCGGGAGTGGGTTAGATCAGTACGGGCCGTGGGTCACTAATTATGAAGAAAAATTTGAAGAAACGTCTAAAAGAAATAAGGCGTTAAAACTCTTTAGTAAAAAATCCGAGTCTTTCAAAACGTTTAAAGCCCCTTTGTTTGAAGAGGGGAAATATGGTTTGGCGGTTTACTTCGATCGTGTCCTGCTTGAAGAAGAACTGCCTGAAATATGGGGTCTTTCTGATTATCTAATCGTATCTGGAAAAGTTAAACAAGTAATAGAAACTTGTGATGACGATGAACATCAGTTTTTGCCTATTCAGTTATTGAATAAAAATTGGGAGCAACTTTCAACGGATACTGAATACTATTGGTTGAATCTTAGGCGGTTTCTGTCCGTTGACGTAGACAAAAATGTAGTAAACGGTGGCGCTGGTTTTTTACCTGTTGCGGTAGAAGAAGACTTTATTCACACCTTAAAAAATAATGAAAGCCTTCAGGAACATATAGGTCAAATTCCTATATGGCGCCACTATTGTTTAGCTGGTGCAGAAGGCAGACATTCTCAGGCAAGGGTAATATTGTATTTCAATGAAAATTTTTATCAGAAGTTACTAGATAGTAACGTCAGGGGCATCAAACAATATTCTGTTGACTTTGGCTTGGAAGATGAGTCAGTAGTCAAGTTGGTTTGAGTGTTTTTTTTCTGGTTAGCTTAAAGATGAAGAGATAGTGGCTATGTTGTATCGTTTAGGTCCAGTCAACAAGACATACTGGAAAAGTACATCATTAATTCGTAATGAACTACCTGAAGGGGTTCGTTACGGTATTTCGTTTCATGAATATGGTGCGAAGTTTGAGGAAGTTTCCCCAGAAAGCCCAATACCCAACTGTAAATTATTCAAAGCTCCTCTTGTCGCACCATGGCATTTTGAGAAAGGTCGGAAGTTTGGTGGGAAGATAAGTCAGTTGCCCCATTTCTTCTCATTGGGCCCTCATTTATATGTTTCGCCACAAGCAAAGGAAATCATTGAGTCTTTAGATGGATTTCCTCATCAGTTTAAGAATGTTTCCTTTTGTGATAAAAAGGAGGTTCCGTTGCAGGGCGTAGATTATTTCAGACTATTTGTTCGTCGCTATATGCAGGTTGATAAAGTGGAAGCTACGGAACTAAATATACCGTTTTTGCCAAGAGAGATTGAAAAAGAATTCTTACCTGCCATTAAAAGTTCGAAGGAATTGCATGATGATTTGACATCGTTCCCCATTTGGCGATACGTGGGGCAGGAAGATATTTTTTACCTTAATGAAAAGCTTTTCAAAAGCTTATGCGAACTGGATAGTTCAGTGCGAAAAATGGTTGACGCGTTCTAGTTCTTATTCATCAAAATAAAAAAATATATTTTTAAGGTTTTCTTTGTGCGGACTTAGTTCCGCTAGTCCCCCTCTTGATATTTAATCAAATTTAGCTGCTTGCTGTAATAAATGACAGCGCAGTGTCGCAGATTGTAGTTGTGCCCAGGAGATGTAGTTATGGCGGTAAATGCTAGTAGGAATGGTGCCGAAGCCGCCGAGATTGTGCATATTGGCCAAGCCATTATGAACCAGACCGGTGAAGCGAATAACATTAATTATTTCACGAATACCACGT
>NZ_CEXWTU010000408.1:0-2089 GCF_982758155.1 Marinagarivorans sp.
TAAGAAAGCCGATCTCTTCGCCTAATTGGATAAACTATTATTGCCTCGCCCCTAATTATTAATGGCCTGCTCGTATAGCAGGCTTTTTCTTTATTGATACATTACAAATCCGGCGTAAAGCCACTAGGAGACATCATGGCAGACGATAATAACGCACAAGGTCAAGCTCAGGCTCAGGGCCCTCAGTTCATGCTACAGCGTATTTACCTTAAGGATATGTCCTTTGAGGCACCACAAGGCATCGAAGCTTTCAAGCAGCAGTGGAGTCCTAAAATTGGTCAAGATTTAAACACAACCTCGACTAAGGTTGATGACAACCACTACGAAGTAACTTTGAAGCTGACGATTAACGTGACCATCGAAGATAAAACAATCTTCTTGGTTGAAGTTCAGCAAGCTGGTTTGTTCTTGGCAAAAGATATCGAAGGGCAACAGTTGGCGCAGTTGTTAAACACCATGTGCCCACAAATTTTATTCCCTTATGCGCGTGAAGCAGTTGATAGCTGTGCATTAAAAGGTGGTTTCCCCGCCTTAGCATTGCCACCCATCAACTTTGAAGCCTTGTTTGCTCGTGCTGTTCAGCAGCAACAACAGCAAGCAGCGACACCAGAGACAGCCAATTAATTCGGTCTGTTTTCGAGTGTGAAAAAAAACCGGCGCAAGCCGGTTTTTTTTTGTTAGTCTATTTCCTCGCTTATCGGTAATACATTCAAAAGGATTCGGGGAAGAGTATGAAAAGAATATTTAAAGTAAGGCTGGATAGTAATTTTAAGCGTGATGTTGGCCGATTGCAGATGGCCTTTAATAGCCAGGCGGATAGGGTGCGAGCTGTGTGCACCGGTAGTCAAGAGTACACGCATGTTGAAGTGATTGCGCCAGCCCAGTTTAAAGCTGAACCTGTGACGTTATTGGTCAGTGATAGTGATATCTATATGCAAGCTTTTTGTAATAAATCCGGTGTTTTTTACTTAAGCACATTCAATGGCCATCGCCCTCAGGATCGTTCACGAGATAATTTACCTTGGTCCCATGTAAAATTTAATAATGACAGTTACGATAGTTTGGGTATGACGGATAGCGCATATCATAAAGTTATATCGAAAGATCGCATCATTGCAGCAATTGGGCAGTCTTGAAATTAGAGCGAATGGGCAATGCGGCGAAATTCGAGAGGCTTTAGGTATTCTTGTGTTGGTGATTTGCGAGTCTATAAGGTTCAGGCCTCTGCGGGATGGCTTTAGTGAAGCTCTTCGGGGCAGCTCAAACCTGCTGACCGTCGGTGAGGTTATGCGTTATGCCAAAAATTGGGAAGCTATTTGTAGGAAAGGGCATAGTCACGTGATTTGTGTGCCCCTCCCTAAAGCTATCGAAAGCGGTGCGATAAAACCAGAGCGCACCGCCTCTAGTTATTTACGTCATACCGGTTTAATCGATAGTTAGCTATTCCGGAGCTTGCAGCACTGCCGCAAACAGCGTGTCGCTGTTGTTGTTTGGGCAGCCCATTAGCTCACTGGATTCCAATGTCCACTCGGTATTAGCCGCAAGGAATTGTTCAACAATGGCATTGTTCTCGCTTTCAAAAAACGAGCAGGTGCCATAAACCAATTTCCCGCCCGCTTTAACGCCCTTGCTTGCTTGTGTGAGCAGTTGTAGTTGTAGCTGAGTTAATTTGGTCAGATCTTCGCCGGTATTGCGTAATTTTGCATCGGGGTTACGGCGCCAGGTGCCGCTGGAGCTGCAAGGTCCATCAACTAAAACCCAGTCAAAGCCGCCGTGGTTAGCAATTTCTTTGGGTAATCGAAAAGGGGCTTCGCCGTCCCAGGGGGCGGTGCGAATATTGTAAAACTCAGCTTGTTTGGCGCGACGTTTTACCTCTACGAGTTTGTGCTCGCGAATATCGGTTGCCCAAACGGCGCCTTTATTTCGCAGTGGCGCTGCAATGGCGAGTGTTTTGCCGCCGCCGCCAGCGCAGGCATCCCATATTTTTTGACCGGGAGTGGCGTCCACTTTTAGTGCGAGCTGCTGTGAGGCCCAGTCTTGAATTTCTACCCAGCCATTCTTGTAGCAGTCCAAACCAAAAACACCGCGC
>NZ_CEXWTU010000409.1:0-2082 GCF_982758155.1 Marinagarivorans sp.
GACGAGGCGAAAATATGGCGTAATAGCCGGCTATTGCAAATATTTTTAACGAAGGAAAGCCTGCACCCAGGAATTCAAAAACGGGAAGTTATTTTATGTACACCCCTTAAATATTCATTGGGTTCAATCAGAAGGACGTAGCCCACCCCATCCCTTCGGGTAAACAATAGGTCGAAAACTCTAAATGCAAAACCCTACGTGATACCGGTTTATGCGCTTTACTTGACGCATGAAGCACGTGCGGTTTCATCAGTAAAACATCACCCACCTCGGCTTCGCAAGCCACTGCACATTCCTTATCCATAGCCGGAATTTCTCGTTCATTAATTAAACCTTTATGATGACTAGCCGGTAATACCTTCAAACAACCATTTTCCAAATTGGCTGCATCCAAATGGATCCTTAAGGCTAATTGCTGCTCCAAAACAGGCAACGGTGGCTGCACATGAATCACCTTATTCTTCAGGCTCCAAGGGCCCCAACCCGGAAGATCTTTTTTATGTGTTACGCATACAGTTTTATCTTGATGCCAGGCCACTAGCCAATTTTTCTCCGGTGTTTTATCGAACAAAATAGCTCTGACCAGCGTCGGCTCAGTTTCGCACCGATGATTCTCACTGTGACTCAATACCTTAGGCATATACCGCTGAAGTAATTGCACAATTTCAACACTGGAAACGATACCTTTAACACTAGCTAATACCTTTTCAGCATTTCGAATTCCACCCTGCCTTTCCGACGGCTTTAACTTCTGGTGATCGCATCGCAATGCATCTATATACGATGCCGGAATTACAGACTTTAACAGTAAAAAACCTTGCTGATTAAGGGCTTCAACGCTCATTAATTAACCCGCCACATACCCATAACCTTCTCGGTAAGTCGGGTAATTCAACGTAAAGCCTAGGCTCATCAAGCGAGCATTCATGCAACGCTTATTGCCACCACGGCCCGAAGACGAAGGTTTTAAACTGTCTTTATCCACCTGCAGCCTTTCGGCAATAAAAACGCGTACCTGCTGCGAGGGCACAGGCTCGTTATCGCAAGCCAACAAAAGGCCTGGCAGGGCTTTATCGGCAAGATACTGTTCGACCAAAAAACCTAAACAGCGGCCGGCATCTTCTTGATGTATGCGATTAGTAAAATCTGGCCCACCACCTTTGCCGGCTTCCACTTGCCGAATTAAAAAATCGCGACCGGGTCCGTAAATACCGCCTAAGCGCACAATGCAATGGGACAAGCTACTACTCATAAGCAATTGCTCGGCCTCCAACATACAAGTGCCGCTATAACCTGTTGGCTCGGTAGCACTGTCTTCATCAACACTTTCACCCTGCGTTTGATGGTAAACGCCCGTGCTCGAAGCAAAAATAATCAACGGCTTAATTTGCCACTGCTGCACATGATTAATTAATGCTTGTAGCGGCTCGATATAACCGCGGCGATAACCTTCTGCGCCTTCGCCATTAGGCACAAGGGTGACGACAATTACTTTCGGTTGATACGACTGAATCTGGGTTAACGTGGTCTCACGGGTTAAGTCACCTTGCAAAAACGACGCATGAGCAAATGTTTTTTCGCTGCGCGATACCGCCAAACATTGAACATCATTTGTTCGTGCCGCCAAAAAATCCATGGCACGTAGCGCTAAATCACCCGCCCCCGCAAATACAATCTGTGACTTTGTCATTTCATTACCCTGCTAATATCTATTAAGATGGAACGTGTAATAGTTTTCCCGGTCTACCCATTGGCTAGACCTAGCCGCTACCGGCAATTACAACCCTATTCAGAGCTGCACATTTATGACGTTAACCGAGCTTCGCTACATCGTTACGCTGGCACAAGAGCAGCATTTTGGCCGCGCCGCCGATCGCTGCCATGTGGCACAACCCACACTAAGCGTGGCTGTAAAACGCCTAGAAGAAGAGCTCAACACGGCTATTTTTGAGCGCTCTAAATCTCGGGTATATCCCACGCCGGTGGGTGAGAAAATTGTGCAACAAGCACAGCGCGTATTAGAACAAGCCAATGCCATAAAAGATATTGCTAGCAACAGCCAAGATCATCTTAGCGAGCCAT
>NZ_CEXWTU010000410.1:0-2063 GCF_982758155.1 Marinagarivorans sp.
TTATTTATTTGTCGCCGCAGGGGCGGCAGTTGACGCAAGCTGGTGTCAAGTCTCTTGCTGAATTGCCTAATCTCATTTTAGTGGCTGGTCGCTACGAAGGTGTTGATGAGCGCTTTATAAGGGCTTGTGTTGATCAGGAGTGGTCAATAGGTGATTACGTCGTAAGTGGTGGTGAATTACCAGCGATGGTGTTGTTGGACGCAGTGATGAGAACGCTTCCTGGAGTGTTGGGGGATGCTAGCTCTGCGAGTCAAGATTCATTTGAGTATGGTCTCTTGGATTGTCCTCATTACACTCGTCCTGAAGTGTATGGTGGGCAGGGTGTTCCTGATGCGTTAATGTCGGGAGATCATAGGCGTATAGCCGATTGGCGGCTTAAGCAGTCATTGGGCAGAACGCAGGCGCGCAGGCCTGACCTGTTGCGCGATATAGAGTTGGATGGGGCACAAAAAGCGCTGCTTGAAGAGTATCGCAAGGGCCTCAAAATTGATTTAGATAAATGATTTTACTAGCTGAGAAGCTACATATATAAGCGGGAGCATGCCATGAGTTCTAAGAACAAAATTATCCAGGAGCTGGAAACCGAGCAGCTCAAGAAAGATGTACCTGATTTCGCCCCAGGCGATACTGTAGTTGTACAGGTGCGTGTTGTTGAAGGTGAGCGTTCGCGTCTTCAGGCCTACGAGGGTGTTGTTATTGGTAAGCGTAACCGCGGCTTAAATTCTGCGTTTACTGTTCGCAAGATGTCTCACGGCATCGGCGTTGAGCGTACGTTCCAAACTCACAGCGCGCAAATTGCTGAAATTAGCATTAAGCGTCGCGGTGATGTTCGTCAGGCTAAGTTGTATTACTTGCGTGAATTGACGGGTAAGGCGGCTCGAATTAAAGAGAAGTTGGGCAGATAGTTTGTTCCAGATACAAAAAAAAGCGGCTTAGGCCGCTTTTTTTGTATCTGAATATTATGCTTTTGAGTGGTGTGAGCTTAGTGCTGGAAAAACTCGGGAACAATGCGCTAGACTCGCTGTCAGCTAAGTAACCGATTTTAGGCTGTGCGTTATTGCGGTTTAAGTTAAAAGTTATCCATCCCCTTTGCTGTTTGTCGCTGCTAGGGTTGTCGAAAAATAAGTGTGAGTATATAAATGAATATGATGAAAACTAAATCGCTCCTGATTTCCCGTGCAGCGATGGCGGCTATTGCGCTTACGTGCTCCGTGGGTGTTGTCGCCGATGAGGCGCTAGATAAGGTTAAGGCTACAATTGGTGCGGCTTGGCAGTCAGCAAAACCTGGGATTGTAATTAATGGCATTGAGAAAACCGAGATGCCAGGTATTTATAAGGTGAGTGTCGGTCCGTCGAGTAACATTTACAGTACTGCCGATGGCGGAAACTTTATCGTAGGTGATTTATTTAGGGTTCAGCCTAATAAAATCACAAATGTCTCCGAAGAGGCTCGCAATGGTGATAGGGCCAAGGCCGTCGCTTCGGTTGCCGATAAAGATATGATTATTTTTCCCGCAAAAGGAGAGAAGAAGGCTCGCATGTATGTGTTCACTGATGTGGATTGCTACTACTGTCAAAAGCTGCATCACAATATGGCGGCCATGAACGAGCTTGGGATTGAGGTGGCTTACTTGGGTTATCCTCGTGCTGGTATTGGTAGCGGGTCTTATAAGAAGGTGGCTTCGGCTTGGTGTGCTGCCGATAAGCAGGCTGCGTTAACGAAGCTTAAGAATCGTGAGGAAATCCCTGAGAACGTTTGTGTTGGGAATCCGATAGATGCGCAGTTTAACTTGGGTCGAGAGATTGGATTGTCAGGAACTCCGGCTCTTGTGCTTGAAGATGGCGAGTTGATTTCCGGGTTTCTTGAGCCTGAAGCTCTAGCTGGGCGCCTAGGGTTGAAATAGTCACCCCATAAGCTTGTTTTTGAAAGGGTCTCGCAATGCAAGTTGCGAGGCCTTTTTTTGTGGGGAAAAGAAAGATTGATGTATTTTTAGAAAGGGCTTGCAATGATGATTTAAGTGCCTATAATGCGCGCCTCCTCACAGGGTAAACGTCATCGGGAA
>NZ_CEXWTU010000411.1:0-2061 GCF_982758155.1 Marinagarivorans sp.
GAGAAAACAGGCGCCTTCGTCTAATTGGACAAACTATTATTGCCTCGCCCCTAACAATCTTGTTTTCAGATGATTTCAGCGATTAACCCAAGGCTTACAACCACGCCTATCGCATACCCTTGATTACACCAAGAGCCTCCGCTCTGGCCATTTGGCAAAGCGTTCGAGATGGCGCCAAGAATAGCCACGGAAAGCCTACGCGGTAGAATTCGACAAAGAACTACTCGAGCTAGATGAGCTATTTGCGCTGCAGCACACCGAACCACGGTAAAAAGCACTATAAATCGACCGATGAATTCACTTCCTAGCAATCACAATGAAAGGCAATGTCAGTTTATTTTCAATCTAAGGGACGAGGCAGTAATACTTTATCCAATAATACTGGTTTCCTGCTTCCTCAGCTGCGTTGCTCGAAGCGTTACAGGCCCAGGCATGCGCCTCTTCGAGCGCCTTGCTGAAAAAACAGGACCCTGCGTCTAATTTGGACAAACTATTATTGCCTCGCCCCCAATACTATTTTAGGTTCTCATTACCCGTTATTAAGATCGATTTGTATATCCACCTAACTACCGCTAGTGTTTAAGGGTATTGAGGCAAAGATATAACTTATTTTTATATCTTTGCGAATCAACAACTATTATGCAGAAGCCATAATGCAGCCATATCTATACCGTTTTTTTGCTTTTATAGCGCTACCACTCTACTGCATACCACATTGCAATGTGGTTTATGCCGCGCCGCCCCTAAGCCACCCCACCACATCAAGCTATGCGCCGCTGCATAGCACACTGACTCAGCTTATTCGCTTAGGTCAATATAAAGAAGCCTTTACACTAGCCAATCAACAAGTTGCAGAGTTTGGTGGAGACCCAAACTTTGATTTTATTTTAGGGGTTGCTGCACTCAAGGCAGGAGAATACCAGCATGCGGTATTTGCCTTTGAGCGCGTCCTGATTATTAAACCAAAAGAGGAGGTTGCACGATTCAACCTTGCTACTGCATATTTTCATATCGATAATTTTGCTGCGGCTAAAAGGGAATTACAGATTTTAAGTTTATCGACAAAAGAGCCCTACTTAATCACAGGCGCAAGAAAATATACGGCGTTGATAGAGCGTATTGAAAATAGCAGACGCCGATCATTAAAAAATATCGTGGGAATATCAGCTGGCTACGATAGCAATATTAATAGCGGCTCTACCATAGATGATTTTATCCATCCATTATTGACTCAACGAATTCAACTCTCTGAGGATGGGAAAGAGACCTCCGATACGGCAACCTACTTCAACTATCAATTGCATTATAAGGACACAATCAATCAACAGCGTTTGCTACTCGGTAGTATTGTTGTATCACATACCGATTATCACGAGCATAAGAACAAACAGTTTCAAAATTCGGCCGCTCAGATCACAGGGAGAATTCAAGACGAGTGGGCAGATGGCAGGCCCTTTCAAGTGGGAGTTTACTATGGGTCCTTGTGGTTAGACGATTCGCTGTATCGCAAACAATATGGCGTGGATGCCAATACACGCTGGTCTATTGCCAAACCGCTAATGGTTGCTGTGCAAGCAAGCTTAGGAAAATCGAGCAATACAGTCAATAAAGCGCTGGATTCTATCGATACCTCCCTTGGGATCAATGCGCAACATCATCGAGGACGGTGGCTTAATCAACTCAGTGCAAACTATAGCGATATTCGTACTACACAAAGTAATAGCGAACACAATGCATATCACGTTTTCTTGCTGCAATACCAGACAGGTTACACCCTAACTAAACACCAGCAAATTATGCTAAACATACAGTCTCTTCATTATTCGTACCAAGATGTGCACCCTTTTTGGCTACAAACCCGCGCTGACGAATTATTAAGAACAGGATTCAGCTGGCGATATATAACTGACAATGGCTTTGTTTGGACCATCAATGCCAAACACTCCAACAAAGAAAGCAACATACCCTTATACCAATACCGAAAAAATGATTTTTCGCTGGGGTTCTCGACCGTTTTTTAATAAGGGGCGAGGCAATAATAGATTATCCAATTAGGCGAAG
>NZ_CEXWTU010000412.1:0-2058 GCF_982758155.1 Marinagarivorans sp.
AATGGCTTTAGCCAGTAAAGTTTTACCCGTTCCTGGCGGTCCCGACATCAAAACACCGCGTGGAATACGGCCACCTAAACGCTGGAAGCGCGATGGATCCTTTAAGTAGTCAACAAGCTCCTGAACCTCTTCTTTTGCCTCATCAACACCTGCGACGTCAACAAAAGTGGTTTTAATCTGATCTTCACCCAATAACTTTGCCTTGCTTTTACCAAAGCTCATTGGGCCGCCTTTACCTCCGGCACCGCCTTGCATCTGCCGCATAAAGAAAATAAACACGGCAATAACAATGAGTATTGGAAAGCTCGCAACCAGTAATTGCTCCCAAATACTAGGGCGAGAGAATTCAGTTCCAGTAACAACAACCTTTTTATCGAGCAAGTCATCTATCAGCTTCGAATCTGGAATATTAGGACGCACAACTTTAAACGATGTATTGTCGTTACGAATACCATAAATAATATCTGCATCTGTCCGAACCTGTGCAACCCGGCCGCCCTGTACCTCTGTAACAAACTCGCTATAACTTAGCTCATTACGCGGAGAGGTCTCACTAAAATTCTGAAAAACCGAAAAAAGCACTAAGGCTATTACCAGCCACAAAATTAAATTTTTCATCATATCGTTCAAGAGGGTTCCCCTTTGTTTACCTCACTGGGAATGCTCAGATAGCACCCCAAATTACGATCACCGTCAAATTCAATACTTATGCAGTATAGACACGATGTTATTTAAAACCCTTTCCTACCAAGTACACTTCACGAGAGCGCGAGCGCGATGCGTTAGGCTTACGAGTACAAACTTTGGTGAAGCTTGTTCGTACATCGCGCATCCACTCATCAAAACCCTCACCTTGAAACACTTTACAGGCGAAACTACCACCGGGCTTAAGTACATTACGTGCCATATCTAAAGCTAGCTCAACGAGATACATCGCTTTTGGCTGGTCTACATCCGCAATTCCACTCATATTGGGGGCCATATCCGAAATTACAACGTCTACAGCGCGACCATCTAACACTTGAATCAAACGATCAAACACATCGCTTTCAGTAAAATCACCCTCAACAAACTCAACCCCCGCAAGTGAATCCATAGGGAGAATATCACTAGCAACCACAAAGCCTTTATGACCTACCAAATCTGCCGCAACTTGACACCACCCACCAGGTGCAGCCCCTAGATCTACAACCGTCATTGCTGGCTTGATCAAGCGATCTTTATCATTCAGCTCAATTAACTTATAGCTTGCACGAGAACGATAACCGTCTTCTTGAGAGGCCTTAACATACGGGTCATTGAAATGTTCCTGAAGCCAACCATTACTACTTTTTGAACGGGCCATAAATTTCGTTAAACCTTTTCGGCCTATAAGCGTTAGAATAGGCGAATTCTCTACTAGAAGGATGTATGTTACGCAAACACGTCTGTAATGAGAAGCCAAACATGCGATGCATTTGCATCAAAACGCACACGAAATTCTAAGGCTTGTGTATATGCCACTTTCAACAGCATTAAAAAAGCAGTACCGAACTATCGGCCACAATTTAAACCCTATTGTGACCATAGCCGGAAAAGGCCTCAGTGAGCCAGTTCTAGCAGAACTGGACAGAGCGCTTGATGACCACGAACTCATTAAAGTTAAGCTTGCAATAACTGACCGCCTTGCACGCCAAGAAACGATCCAAACACTTTGCCATAGTTGTAATGCGGAGCTCGTACAAGAGATCGGTAAAGTAGCCTTAATTTACCGACCCGCCCGAGAGCCAAAGGTTCATAAATCCAATATTCGCTAACCGCTCCAGACTAAATAGTGGAAGTTAGTTGACCCCCTTGGGATTAACTAACTTTCGCAATTTAAGCCCAGCTCCTCCTCGATGCTTCACCACCACCCTCCAACGCACTTCAAATCGCTCAAATAAAGCCTCATTTACCTCGAATCAGCCCCAAAAGCCGCACTCCATCCTTATCTCCATGAGCATAGAAACGCCTGAGAGAGAGCGCACGTCAAATCGAGCGTTATAAAAATTTAAGCAAAAAAAAGCCCGTTATCAAAGA
>NZ_CEXWTU010000413.1:0-2049 GCF_982758155.1 Marinagarivorans sp.
AATCATGGCACGAAGTGGGTGGGTCCATCTTATTTCCTGCATTACCCTAATAACGTATATCCCTGTAAGCCTAGCGGCCCAGAAAATTATTAGTTTGCCGGCCTATTTGTGCATGGTTGAATAGTTACGTAATTTTTTGATTAAGATTGAGTTCTGAGTTCTGAGTTTTTCTGTTTCGATGTAATATTGTGTAATAACATAAGTTTTAAAATGGACAATACTTGAATTCCGGGTGGTTCTGTTAAGTTGAATGTGAAGCCTAACTTTAATTGACGGAATGGCTTTTAACGGTATTGTTTATGCGATAAAGCCATTAGGTATATAGCGGAACCTTAGATTACGAAAATTTTTTTGTGAAGGAAAATTATTATGGGTCTTTTTGGTAGTGTATTAAAAGGTGTTGGGTCTGTAGTTTCAGACGCGGCGCATGAAGTAACCTCCGTTGCTGAGCAGGGGATTGCTTTGGGGGAGGATATCGGTAAGGAAGCTGCTGATGTGGCTATTTCAGCTGCAAAGGATGTTGCCGGGCGTGCGATACACCTCACTGCGGAGCAAGCGATGGGGGTGATTAGTGCAGGTATTAAAAATGTTGAAACAGAATATTTTACGACTTTTTCAGCTTTCCGGTTGATGTCAAAAGACATTGGCGATGCGGGCTCGCTGGCCGATAGTCTTTTTTCTATTGGCTTAAGTGCTGCAGGAATGGATTTGTTGGCCGATAAAAAATTATCGAAGAAGCATAAGAAATCCGCGCACAAAGCGATTGCAATACATCCGAAGGCTAGTTTTGATGAGGTTAAAAAAGAGCTTGATGCGAACCCAGAGTTACATAAAAAGTTTGAAAAGCGTAAAAAGGAATTGGATAGCCTTTAACTATATAATATGACGATAACAGTTACCCAGAATGCTGATCTATTCAAGCGATAGACTTGTATTCTGGGTGTTGAATGATTTGAGGAGTGCATGTTCTCGTTTGTTCTCGGCATTGCTGTCTTGGTAGACGCTGGTATCAAACTTTGGCAGCCCTAGCTGGTAGAAGTCATCTAGGAAGGCGTAACCTATCGGTGTCATTGTCATAGTGCTAAACCCGGTCAAATTAATAATGCCAAAGCTTTTGGGTATGCTATTGTTCTGGCTATAGACGCCTAAGCGCGTTTAACCCCCTCAGTAACGCCCGCCAAACCCAAAAAAAGCACTTACAAAACACGAAAAGCGCTTACATATTTAAAAAGTCACTTACAAAACCCAAAATACACTTACAAAACCGCAGAGTCACTTACAAATCCAGATTATCACTTACAGATCCAGGTTATAACTTACAAATCTAGACTGTCACTTACAAATCTAGACTGTCACTTACAAATCTAGACTGTCACTTACAAAAGTTAAAAAACAGTTAGGCTATCCAGAATAGTTCTTACGGTTTCCGATTTGTCGCTATATTCAAGAATATCGTCAAAACCCTAAATCGACTTTTCCGTGATGAGAGCACTTGCTGGGGTAAACAGCAGGCGTTTTTCGACATTGGCCATGTGCAAGCCCACGGTGGATTCGGCTAATACACTCATGTGTGCTGCGAAGTGCGGCCACGGGAGTCATGCGGGCTTTGGCGAGCTCGGTAATCGAGAGTGTGTGTCCCGCTAGTTCAAATTATGCTCAATCACCAGCACTAACGACCGCTTCTTTGTAAGCTTACCAATATGGAGTTTTTATATACCACCTTATGGTATATATTGAACAACAGTTGGTATAGAGGGGCGTTACATGTTTTTACTCAAAGGGCTACTGCGTGCCGAGTCGCAGGAGAATGCGCTGGTTTATTTGATGGTCAGGGGCGAGGGTTATGCTCGCGCCATTGCTAGCTTTTACGGCATGCCGGTAAACCCAATGCAAAAACAGCTGGCAAAGTTGGAAGAAGATGGCGTTATTGTGAGCGAACTGATCGGTCGTGTACGCAATTACCAGCTGAATCCTCGCTACCTGTTTTCTGAACAATTGGTTGCACTACTCAAAGCGGCCTTGGCCGTTTACCCCTCGGCACTAAAAAGT
>NZ_CEXWTU010000414.1:0-2040 GCF_982758155.1 Marinagarivorans sp.
CCGATAGCTTATAGCCGCGCCAACAACGACCCCAGAGCCAACCCAAAACCCATTGCAAACCTGGCAGTCACTAGCCTAGAAAGCAATATCACAAAAGGGCTACCACTGAATACCGCACTAACAGCCGATATTCAGCGATCCCCAAAGGCACTGAGTCGCGCAAACAACGACCCAAGAGGTCAATTAAACACCGCAGAGAATGAAAAAACCTCAACAGAAACAGAAAGTTAGTTTATTTACAACAAAGGGGTTGCCACTTATACAAAGGAATGTATAATTTGCGCCTCTTCAGGAGGGGTGGCAGAGTGGTCGAATGCGGCGGTCTTGAAAACCGTTGAGTGTTAAAGCTCCCAGGGTTCGAATCCCTGCCCCTCCGCCATATTAAAGGACTTGTTCCTTACAAAAAAAGCTCATCGAAAGATGGGCTTTTTTTGTATCCGCTATACTCTCAATCTAAATACATTTTTGCCATTGCAGCGTATAAATTGTTAGAGTGAAAGAAATCATCGTTTAACAGCGAAAAACAAATGGCACCAACTTGATTTTTACCGGCCACACCACCAAGATATGTATTGATCTTAGTAACACCCATAGTCACACACATGTATGATGCCATTACCGGCCAATCTTAGGAGAACCACAATGCAACAGGTTTATTCTGCAAGTTCGATTCAAAATGCAGAGACCCATAAAGTCCTGCGCAACACTTACAGCTTACTCGCTGTAACAATGCTCGTTAGCGCTATATCCGCTTTTGTCGGCATGGCAATAGGTCTTTCCCACATCATCGCAATTGCATTTTCGTTTGGTGCAATTGGTCTAATTTGGTTTGTCTTACCTAAAGTTGCCAACTCACCCAAAGGCATTTTAGTTGTTTTTGCTGTTGCCGCTCTTATGGGCGCAGGCTTAGCACCCACTATTAGCCACTACATGCAATCGGCTAACGGCGGCATGATCGTTATGCAAGCACTTGGCGGCACTGCATTAGTATTCTTTGCACTATCTGGCTACGTACTAACGACCCGTAAAGACTTCAGTTTTATGGGCGGCTTTTTGATGGTCGGCCTTATCACAGTGGTTGTGGCCGGCCTAGCCTTTATGGTTTTAGGTATGTTCGGTATTCACATTCCCGCCATGAGCCTTGCGCTCAGCGCCGTTGTAGTACTCTTGATGTCTGGTTTCATTTTGTATGACACTAGCGCCATTATTCACGGCGGCGAAAAGAATTACATCATGGCTACCATCAGACTCTACCTAGACATTCTTAATATGTTCACAGCGCTACTTCACATCCTCGGATTCATGAACGACGACTAAGTAATCGCGAATATTTAAAATCCAAACCGCCAGCCAAGCTGGCGGTTTTTATTTAAGCCTACCCTTATGTTATTTTCCCTCGTTATCAATAGCGGCCCGCACTCCCTTCATGGCGGCACAAGCTATAATGCCCTTCAGTTCGCGCAAGCCCTAATCCGTAACAAACACAGAATTCACCGATTATTCTTCTATGGAGAAGGCGTTTACAGCCTCAACGCACAAGCCATAACACCTCAAGGCGAATTTAACCTACCCAAGGCTTGGAGCGAGCTAATAGAAGATAACAGTATTGACAGTGTTGTATGTATCGCTGCTGCTGCCAGGCGCGGGGTTCTGGATCAAGACGAATGTAAGCGACACAACAAAAGCTCACCCAACCTACTGGGTAATTCAGAACTGAGCGGACTCGGGCAACTTATTGAAGCCGCCGCTAGCAGTGACCGAGTTGTCACATTTGGATAATAAGACTATGCCACCTTGCGACCTTCTTTTTATTTTTCGCCACTCTCCTTACGGTAGCAGCTTAGGTCGCGAAGGTCTTGAGGCCGCACTTGCAGCAGGCGCCTTCGATCAAGATATGGCCATTCTATTTATGGATGACGGGGTATTCCAGCTGTTGCAGGATCAAGCAGCCGACGCCATTGAGAAAAAGAACCATCAAAAAATGACTGCGGCATTACCTTTGTTCGGCATAGAGACACTGTACACCGCCGCATCCAGCCT
>NZ_CEXWTU010000415.1:0-2023 GCF_982758155.1 Marinagarivorans sp.
TCATTAGGGTAACGCATGGAGCAGTTACCGAGGCATGTAACGCTTTGGGCAACGCTGCTGAGGAAGCAGGAGGCAGGAGGCAGGAGGCAGGAGGCAAGTATTATTGGATAAAGTATTTTTTCCTCGGCCCTTATCCGATCTGGTTGATTTTGGGCTTAGCTTGCTCAGTCCGAAATCAACCAGACATACGATTTATCCGTCTCAGCCATAACTCGCGCTAGCGGTATTGCTGCATGATAAAACAGCGGTTTCTGACATATATCCGGCTACAGGCATAATTGCCGAGCCTTGGTGAGATTAGAGTCCCCAACTACCTTTGCATCCACTAGGCCATTTAAAATGGCCGGTGTCCCGATCAGGCTCCAGCTGGGGATAAACCGTTTTATTTCATTTCATCACTGCTTTTTACCGTTGCTACAGGTTGGGACTTAATTCAATCCCTCTTCTGCAGGCTCGCCCACATCCCCCACCGGTATTGAGCTTAGCAATTCCAAATACTGAGACGTTGCTGTAAATTGATAAATACCATCACTCGCAGTGGCAATTAAAACACCATCGTTATAAATCAAATCAAAGCAGTTAATATCAGAGTAAGAAACCGCCTCAGATACCGCCAGAGGATCATCCACATTTAAAAGGGTTAAACCAAAGGCTTCTTCACAAACAGCAAGATGTGTATCAGTTTTAGCCAGACCGTAGGGGTTTGTCATGGTAAAAGTATTAATTAATTCCGGAAATTCTGGATCAGACATATCCACTATTTCTAATCGATTAGCGCCCACTAGCCGACAGCGGTCACTGAAGCCACTGCGCAATGTAATATAACCAATATCATCCTCAACAATAATGGGATCACACGCACGCATATGCTCATAAGTAGATGCTCGGACGGGGTTGACTGGATCTTCAAGGTTGAATATTTCAACGCCATTGGCTCCGCCAATATAAAGATAATCATTACTGATAAAAAGAGTTTCGGGCGAATCAAGCGGTGTCGCCTTTCTGATTTCTGGAGGCGTCGTGTCTAAATCAATAACTTTAAGCAGGCTGTTATCTAACACATAAGCCACATTACCGTAGGGTAAAATTGTCGCGGTTGAACCTGCGTTAGATTGTCCTCCGGCATTACCGGTGGAATCACTGGCCGCTCCAGCGCAAGCACCAAGGCACAGTGCCATATAAATGGGAGCTAGTAATTTTATCGGCGTTAAAATTTTCATGGCTGCACCTCCACTTCTCCGCAACCTTCTTTGGGTACGGTATGTTGTTCAATACCTACAACAACAAATTTTTTTGTATCGACATAAAATTGAGCTAAAGAAAACCAACCATATCGATATGAATCAGATGTAAAAATATCTTCGCTTCGACTCACTTCGTGGATATTATCAAGATCACTCATATCTATCTGCACTAAATCTATATAAGACGTCGCATGAACAATATCGTCACGAACAAAAAAATCGGTATTGCCCGGAACCTTAATCAAGCCCAATGGCTGAGGTAATTCAGGTTGAATATTGTCGAAAATATGGATGCCGATATTAGGCTCATTAATTAGCAGATAGTCGTTATAAACAACAATTTTTCCGTTTTTTTGAATTGTCTGACTTTCCATAAACTGCACTTGCATGCGCAACTCTTCTTTAGAAGCGACAATAGGCTTATCAACGGGCCCGGGGCAATAAGGACCTTCGAGGTACTCCGGTGGAGCACACCCAGAAAGGTATGAACATAGAATACCAATGCCGATGAATTTTACGTACTGAACGCGTGTGTTTTTAGTAAATACTGTCATGCTCCATCTTCCCGTGTTGGCTGGACGTAGCAATTATGAGCAGAGAACACATTAAGGTATATACGTAATTGTACGTAATATATTGATTGTACTGCGATTACATGATCGAAAAACGTAAGGGTTCACGCTTGGGGCGTGCACGGAATAAGTTGCTGGTATTTGGGTTTGTGGGTGCTTGCTTGGCAAGGCGAAAATATGGCGTAATAGCCGGCTATTGCAAATATT